>JADZEM010000227.1 GCA_020850535.1 Chloroflexota bacterium | reverse complement strand
TCCACGATCCACGATCCACGATCCACGATCCACGATCCACGATCCACGATCCACGATCCACGATCCACGATCCACGATCCACGCCCCCGGGAATTGTCGAGTCTTTCGAGCGGTTGTATAGTCTAGCGATGCGGACGGGCCGCACGGGCCTGGGGACGTCAGGGGAGAGAGGGCGCCGATGCGGTTTTCGCTGTTCTACAACTTCGATGTCACGCCTGAGAAGGATGTGCCGGAGCTGTATCGAGACGTCGAGGAGCAGGCGGTGCTGGCGGACCGCCTCGGCTTCGATGCGATCTGGCTGGCCGAGCACCATTTCACGGTCTACGGCCGGCTCCCGTCGCCGCTGACATACCTGACCTGGATCGGCGCGAAGACGTCGCAGCTCGGGCTGGGGACGGCCGTCATCGAAGCGCCGTACTACCACCCGCTGCGGCTGGCCGAGGACGCGGCGTTGCTGGACGTGCTCTCGAACGGTCGCGTGCGGCTGGGCGTCGGCTCGGGCGCGCGCATGAAGCCCGAGGAGTTTGTCAAGTTCGGGCTGCCTATCGAGGAGAAGAGCGCCCGCACCCTCGAGATCATCGACGTGATCCAGCAGGGGCTGGCACAGTCGAGCATCGACTACGACGGCTCCTGGTATCGCTACCACGATGTCCAGATCAATCCACGCCCGCGGCAGAAGGCGCACAACCTGATCTGGGTTGCCGCGAGCCAGTCCACCGTCGAGATGGCCGGCGACCGTGGCTACGGCCTGCTGATACCGCGGGTGGGGGCCAGCGACGGGCACAAGGCGCTGATCCGGCGGTACCGCGACGCCGCCAACGGTCGCCCGAGCTTCGTCTCGATGCTCCGCTTCGTCTACGTCGCCGAGACCGAGCACGAGGCCAAAGAGCAGACCCGCAAGACGTTCGAGCGGTACGCCAAGTACGACTGCGGTGTGGACTGGGACGGCCGGACGGACTCCGACGAGTACGAGGATCTGGCTGAGCGGATGCACTTCGTCGTCGGCACGCCGGACCAGGTCCGCGAGCAGCTTGCAGCCTGGCAGGATGAGTACGGCTACGACGAGATCATGTGCCAGCTCTACGCGGCCGGCATGGATCACGCCCACTCGATGCGCTCGCTGGAGCTGCTCGGCGCCGAGGTGATGCCGAAGCTGCTCTCTGGCGCGAGGGCCTAACCGGATGGCCGTTCGCACGGACGTCGCCGCGCCGGCCCGCAGCACCCGGCGTCAGCCGGCCAGCCCGTCGGCGCTGCTGGCGCGACGGGCGGCCTACTGCCTGACCGGCTTCATCTTGCCGGTCGTCATCATCGTGGCGTGGTACCTCGCGTCGGTGTCAGGCGCGATCAAGCCGTACCTGTTGCCGCCGCCATCGGCGGTCGTCAGCACGCTCTGGGAGATGACGCTCAACGGCGTCCTCGTCAAGCACGTCCAGGCCAGCGTCACGCGCTGGGTGGTGGGCTTCGTGCTGGGCGGCGGGCTGGGCCTGCTGCTCGGCTCGTGGGTCGGGCTGTCGCGCGGGGCCGAGCGGACGCTGGATACCTCGGTCCAGATGCTGCGGACGGTGCCGTTCCTGGCAATGGCGCCGCTGCTGATCATCTGGCTCGGCCTCGACGAAGCCCCAAAGATCACGCTGGTCGGGTTGGCCGCCTTCTTCCCGCTCTACATCAACACGTTCGCCGGCATCCGCAACGTGGATCGCAAACTGATCGAGGTCGGGCGGGTCTACGGTCTGTCGGGCGCCGAGATGCTGCGGCGGGTGATCGTCCCGGCCGCGCTGCCGGCCGTCTTCACGGGCATCCGTTACGGCCTGGGCGTGGCGTGGCTGGCGCTGGTGGTGGCCGAGCTGATGGGGGCGACACGTGGTCTCGGCTTCATGCTGGTCGAGGGGCGGGAGTTCGTCCGGATCGACGTGATCGTGGGCGGCATCATCCTCTTCTCGCTGGTCGGCAAGTTCGTGGACACCTTCGTGCGGCTGCTGGAGGCGCGCTTCCTGCGCTGGCGCGACACCTATGCGGGGGGCTGAGGCGTGAGCATCGGCCTGACCATGACCGACGTGGGCCGCGTCTTCGAGGGGGCGGTTGGCGACGTGATCGCGCTCGAAGACGTGCATCTGACCATTGCGCCGGGCGAGCTGATCTCGCTGGTGGGGCCGTCCGGCTGTGGCAAGTCCACGCTCCTGCGTGCCGTCGCTGGACTGGACACCGACTACAGCGGCGAGATCCTCGCGGACGGCCAGCCGGTGCACGGCCCGGATCTGACGCGCGGGATCATCTTTCAAGAGCCGCGCCTGTTTCCCTGGCTGAACCTCTGGGAGAACGTCGGGTTCGGGCTGCGGACCGCTGGCGCTGAACGCAAGCAGCGCATCGGCGAGTTGATCCAGCTGGTCGGGTTGGCCGGCTTCGAGCAGGCGTACCCGCATCAGCTGTCGGGCGGGATGGCCCAGCGGGCGGCCATCGCACGGGCGCTCGCTCCAAGTCCGGGCGTGCTGCTGCTGGACGAGCCGTTCGGGGCGCTCGACGCCTTCACCCGGATGCGCTTGCAGGACGCCTTTCAGGACATCTGGCTGGCCCAGCGGACGACGGCGATCCTGGTGACGCACGACATCGAGGAGGCGATCGATCTCGGGCAGCGGGTGGTCGTGATGACGCCGCGCCCGGGCCGCGTCAGACGGGTTGTGGAGATCGATCTGCCGTACCCGCGAGATCGGGGCACAGAGCAGTTCGCGGCCTACCGTCGCGAGATCCTTGCCGAGTTTGACCTGAGCCATGCGGGAGCGGCGCACGCCGTCTGAGTCACCTGTGGGGAGGTTGTCGATGTCTACCCTGATGAGGCGTGCCGTGACACGCCGTCAACTGCTGGTGCTGGGGCTGGGAAGCGGAATGGCGCTGCTGGCGGCATGCGCCCCGTCCGCGAGCGCCCCGGCCAAGCCGGCCGAGCCGGCGAAGCCGACGGCGGCTCCTGCCGCGGGCTCCGGCAGCACGCCACCCGCTATTCGGCTCGGGTTCCAGCCGCCGTACGTGGCGATCTGGGTGATGCAGCGGCAGAAGCTCCTCGAAGAGGAGTTCAAGGCGAACAACGTCAATGTCCAGTTCCAGAAGCTGCTCTCGCCGGCCCCGATGTACGAGGCCCTGACAGGCGGCTCGCTCGACCTGGGCATGGGCGGCCCGCCGATCCCGACCATCGCCGCTGGCCGCCCGATCAGAGTCGTGGCGCTGACCGAGCGCAGCCCGAAGACCCACGCGATCCTGGTCACGCCGGACAGCCCGATCCAGAAGGTCGAAGACCTCAAGGGCAAGAAGATCGCGACGCCGCTCGGCAAGGCGTACGCGTTCCCGCTGCGGGCCCTGGAGCGGGTCGGCCTGAAGGACACCGACGTCGAGATCATCACCATCGAGAACAACGAGGGGCGCTCGGCGCTGCTGACCGGCTCCATCGACGCCTGGGTGACCTGGGATCCGTTCTACGCCAGCGTGGAGGCCGAGAAGCAGGCCCGGATGATCCAGGATGGCGGCGACTTCTACCCGAACTACGTCACCCTCTTCGGGCGCACGGAGTTCATCGAGAAGTACCCGGAGACGGTGGTCCGCTTCTTGAAGGTCTACAACAGGGCGCTCGGCTGGGTGAAGGAGAACCGGCCGGACGCGCTCAAGATCTTCACGGAAGAGAACCAGTACAAGCCGGAAGTGGCTGACCTGACCTGGGCCCGCCGCAACTACCTCCTGGATGCCCCGAACGACGAGTTCATGAAGGACGTGCAGGATCAGGCGAAGATGTACGTCCGCCTCGGGGTGACCCAGGCCGAGCCGAACTGGGACACCGGCATCGACATGAAGCTCGCGAAGCAGGCGCTGGCCGGGTAGGCGGTGAGCAGTCGGACTGCATTTGTCATTCTGAGCGAAACGAGCTTGCGAGTGTAGCGAAGAACCTCACCCGCTGACGCGATGGTTGACGGTCAGTGGGTGAGATCCTTCGCAAGCTCAGGATGACAGAGATTCAGGATGACAGAGGTTGCCGCGGTTCCGCACTGACGAGGATTTGCTTGCCGCTTGCCGGCTGGCGGCAAGCGGCTGGCGGCTGACAGCTGACAGCTCACAAACCCCGCAGCTTCTGGATCGTGTTCCAGTTGCGGGTGGTGACCTGCTTCCCGTACTCCTTCTCGAGGAGGCCCATCAGATCGACGCTGCCGCGCCCGTCGCGGAGCGTCACCACGCTGTAGACCTCGCGGTCCGTGCGCGAGAGGATCCGCAGGGCGCCATCCATGTGGTTGTGGGGGAGCGTCAGGGTGCTGGCGGTTGGCTTCGCCAGCAGCGTGACGTACCGGCGGGTCTGCTTGGTCACCTCGACGCCGGCGAACGGGTCGGCGTCGAGCATCGCCTCGACAGCAGCCCGGGTTCGGAGCATCGTGTCTACCGAAAAGCCGAGGCCGTCCTTGAGGCCGGCCTCGATCCGCTCGATCAGCGCGGCTTCACCGCCGTCCCGATCGCCGCCACCGACATCGAAGACCACGTTGCCGCTGGCGATCAGCGTCTTGACGTTGGTGAAGCCGAGGCCGCCGAAGATCGCGGCCAACTGCTCTTTCGTGGCCTTCCGCTTGCCGAGGTTGATGCCGCGCAGGAACGCTGCGTATCGCTCGCTCATATGTTCTAGTCTAGCGGGTGGGGTGCTGGCCGTCCAGGGATGCTGGCAACGTGACGGCATTAGCACTCTCGGGGAGAGAGTGCTTGCATCGCGCCGAAAATCCCGGTACACTGAGGCTCGGTTAGCACTCAGGGTGACGGAGTGCTAACCGGTGGGAGTAGCGGCCGGCCGCCGGGCGCGGTCCGGACCGACACACTGGGATTCTGAGGGAGGTTGCAGCATGGCTGTTGGGTTGCGGCCGCTGGGCGACCGCGTGGTGGTCAAGCCTCTGGCCCGCGAAGAGGTGACGAAGAGCGGTATCGTTCTGCCGGACACCGCCAAGGAGAAGCCGCAGCAGGGTGAGGTGCTGGCCGTCGGGCCGGGCCGCGTGCTGGACAACGGCGACAAGGTTGCGCTGGAGCTGAAGGCTGGCGACAAGGTGCTCTTCGCCAAGTACGCCGGCACCGAGTTCAAGCACGAGAATGACGACCTGCTCATCCTGAGCGAGCGCGACATCCTCGGCATCCTGTCCTAATCGTCGAAGCTGTCAGCCGACAGCCTTCAGCCAACAGTGCCCCGCTCCATCGAGCGAGTGCCATCCGCTGAACGCTGACTGCTGACACCTGATAGCTGGAGGAAGCATGGCTGCCAAGCAGCTCAACTACAGCGAGGAAGCCCGTCGCGCCCTCAAGCGAGGCGTGGACGCCCTGGCCGATGCCGTCAAGATCACCCTCGGCCCCAAGGGCCGCAACGTCGTGCTGGACAAGAAGTTCGGCCCGCCGACGATCACCAACGATGGCGTGACCATCGCCAAGGAGATCGAGCTCCAGGACCCGTTCGAGAACATGGGCGCGCAGCTTCTCAAGGAAGCCGCCACCAAGACGAACGACGTGGCTGGCGACGGCACCACCACCGCGACCGTCCTCGCGCAGGCCATCGTGCATGAGGGCTTCCGCAACGTCACGAGCGGCGCGAACCCGCTGCAGCTCAAGAAGGGCGTTGAGAAGGGCGTCGGCGCGATCATCGCCGAGCTCAAGAAGAACAGCAAGACCATCGGCGACAAGGGCGAGATCGCCCAGGTCGCGGCGATCTCGGCCGCGGATGAGGAAGTCGGCAAGCTCATCGCCGACGTGATGGACAAGGTCGGCAAGGACGGCGTCATCACGGTCGAGGAGAGCAAGAGCCTCAAGTTCGAGACCGAGTACGTCGAGGGCATGCAGTTCGACCGGGGCTACATCTCGGCCTACTTCATCACCGACCCGACTCGGATGGAAGCCGCGCTCGACGAGCCGTACATCCTCATCACCGACAAGAAGATCTCGTCGATCCAGGACATCCTGCCGCTGCTGGAGAAGATCGTCCAGGTCACCAAGAACCTGGTCATCATCGCCGAGGATGTGGATGGCGAGGCGCTCTCGACGCTGGTCGTCAACAAGCTGCGCGGCATGCTGAACGTGCTCGCGATCAAGGCCCCGGGCTTCGGCGACCGCCGCAAGGCGATGCTCGAAGACATCGCGGTGCTGACCGGCGCCGCGGTCATCTCCGAGGAAGTCGGCCGCCGGCTCGACTCCGCGACCGTCCAGGATCTCGGCCGAGCGCGCCGCGTCGTGTCCAACAAGGACGAGACGACGATGGTCGAGGGCCGTGGCTCCGAGGACGCGATCAAGGGCCGCATCGCCCAGATCCGCACCCAGATCGGCGAGACGACCTCCGACTTCGACCGCGAGAAGCTGCAGGAGCGGCTGGCGAAGCTGGCGGGCGGCGTCGCGGTGATCCGCGTCGGCGCGGCCACCGAGGTCGAGCTGAAGGAGAAGAAGCACCGCGTCGAGGACGCGCTCCAGGC
>JADZEM010000226.1 GCA_020850535.1 Chloroflexota bacterium | reverse complement strand
TCCTGCAGTCGCTGCGCGACGCTCCAGTCGCACCAGTGCCGGCCGTTCCCGGCGGCCGTCGCGCAGCGACGGCGTGACTGTAGGCGGGGACTTCAGTCCCCGACCGCCCGTTCCATGATGCTTCGGGGACACCAATGAACATGCAGTCGTCCTGAGTCACGAACCGGAGCGATTGCATGTTGGGTGTGTCGTGCCGCCGCGTCGGGGCTTGAAAGCCCCGCCTACGATCCTGCAGTCGCTGCGCGACGCTCCAGGCTCGCCAGCCCCAGCCGTGCCCTGCGTCCGTCGCGCAGCGACTGAATGCGTGTAGGCGGGGACTTCAGTCCCCGACCGCCCGTTCCATGATGCTTCGGGGACACCAATGAACATGCAATCGCCCTGGCTCAACGCCCGCGGAAGCGGGATCGGGCGACCTGCTAGTGGGCGGTCATCGCCGCGGTGGCCTCGGCTTCGGCGTCGTAGTTCCAGATCCAGGCGCGGTCGAGCACCTGATTCCGCATCTGCCGGTCGCGGTCGTCGAGATTTGTGGTGGCTTCGTAGCGGGCGCCGTTGGTGCGGGAGAGCTGCTGCACACCGGCGGTGCGCTCGCGGCGCACGGCCTCATAGACCCGCAGCGACTGCTCCACCATCATCCGGTCCGTCTGGGCCAGAATGGCCGCCAGGGCAACGCCGTCCTCGATGGCCTGGTTCGCGCCCTGGCCGGCGTGTGGCAGCATCGGGTGGGCGGCATCCCCCAGCAAGGTCAAGCGCCCCGCGCTCCAGGTCGGGAGCGGCTCACGGTCGTAGATCCCCCAGCGGAAGCAGGCGCTGACCTGGGCGATGACCTCCCCGACCAGCGGATCCCAGCCGTCAAACTCGGCGGCGAGGCTCGCGGGGTCGCCGGCGGCGGACCATGACTCCTTCATCTGCGTGTCGGTCGGCACGAAGCCGACGTAGTTGAGCAGCTCACCGCCTCGGACGGGATAGACCATGAACCGCTTGCCCGGCCCGAGCCAGTTTCGCATCACACCGACCGGCCAGTTGACGCTCGCCGCCGGGATGATGCCGCGATAGGCCATCGAGCCTGATGGGATGGGCGGCGATGGCTCGACGACGTACTGCTGCAGCAGGAGTGGATGCCGTCCGCTCCGATCACCACGTCCGCCGTCACGCGCTCGCCGTTGGCGAAGGTGACCGTCGCTCCGTGGGCGTCCTGCTCGAAGCCGACGCACCGTCGCCCGGTCTTGACGATGTCGGCCGGCAGCCGGTCCACCAGCATCCCGAGCAGATCGGCGCGGTGCATCCCGAAGAACTCGACCTCGCCGGGCCAGGGCGGCGAGATGAACGTGCCATCCCAGCGCCACAGTTGCGGGTCGCTCCAGCGCGCGCCGTACCGGAGGAGATGGTCTCCGAATCCGAGCCGGCGCAGCATCCGCACGCTGTTGGGCTGCAGCGCGACACCCGCGCCGACCTCGGTCAGGGCAGAGGCCTGCTCGTAGACGCGCACCTCGATGCCCTGGCGGAGCAGTGCGTTTGCGGCAGCCACGCCGCCGATGCCGCCGCCGACAATGGCCACCCGCAATGCCGATGCACTCATGGCGGCACGCCCCCTCCTACGCCATCGTCCCACGCAAGGAGGCCGGTTCGCAAATGATGGCCGTGCGCCGCGCAGCCCGACGCTTTTGCGCGCCAATGCAACCGAGGTGGGCTTGCAGATTCCTGGCAGCGCGTCATTGTGACGCCAACAATCGGAGCACTTGCCGGCATGGCTCGTTCAGGGAGTATGCGGGGTAGGCAGAAGGAGGACGGATGCACGGAGGCCGGATCTGGCTCGTCTCGCGGGTGATGCTGGTGGCAGCGGTGATGCTCGCGGCAGCATCGGGCAGCGGGGTGGCCGCGCCGGGGGGCGACGTGTCAGTAGCCGAGGCCAGCCCCTTCGCAGGCAAGAAGGACGACAAGGACTCGAAGGGGAAGAAGGAGAAGAAGCAGGACGACGACCGTGGCGACGACTTCGTGCTGAACGGGCAGGTGCTGGAGGTCCGCGCCGAGAAAGACCCGCCGGAGCTGATCGTCGGGACGGTGGACGGCCGCACGCTGATTCGGGTGCTGAAGACGGACGAGATCGCGCGGAACGGCGTGGGCGTCGGGGACTACGTCGAGCTGACGGGCGAGAAGATCAACGAGCAGTTGTTCGAGGCGACAGAGATCAGCGTCGGGCAGCGGTTCAGCGGCTCGTCGGAGGAGGCTGCGCCCGCCTCGGCCTCGGACGACGAGGAATCCGGCTCCGACGAGGACTCCGAGGAGCCGTAGGCCGTCCCATGCGCGGCGCGAGTGATTCAGGGCGATCGCACGTTGGGCGGGTCGTGCGGAGAGGTCGGGGCTTGCTGAAGATTGATGATTTCCTGTGGGAAAGGCCCTCACCCCCCTGCCCCCTCTCCCTGTGCGCGGGCGAGGGGGAGGAACGACAGCCTCGTGTGTCTCCCCCTCGCCCGCGCACAGGGAGAGGGGGCAGGGGGGTGAGGGCCTCCAGAGTGACGGACGGAATACGTGGCTATTTCGTCAATCTTCATCAGTCCCCGACTGCTCGTCTTGCCGTGTTCTGGGAACGCTAACGAAGATGCGATACTTCAGGTAGTGGCCTCATACGCAATACCGGAGGAGCGCACGATGGCGATTGAGGCGTACCAGCGCGGCAAGCTGCTCTCACATGACGCGGTCCTGCGCGAGCTCAGTTTGTGAGCCGTCGTCTGGCCTGGGACCAAGCAAGCGCTCTCCAACTACGCGCCTGGCGACGAACTCACATTGCTCGATCTCTGGTCCCGCACGACGGAGATTGACGGCCTGCACTGGCTTGGCATGTCCGTGCGCGACGTGTTCGGGGCCAACCGGACGCCGGCCGCCGCCCCGCTCCTCCTCGCGATCTACGAGCGCGGGCCGTGCTCGATGTGCCGTCACGGCGTCGTCGAGATCCTGCACACGCTCGGCGGGGCGCCCGCGTGGCTCCTTCAGGAGTGCCTGCTCGACGCCTACCCGGGTCTTCGCGAAGACGCAGCAACATGGCTCCGCACAGGCTCCGGATCCGGTCCCGCCGACGTGACAGGTCAG
Organism: Chloroflexota bacterium; assembly: GCA_020850535.1. Taxonomy (NCBI): domain Bacteria; kingdom Bacillati; phylum Chloroflexota; species Chloroflexota bacterium. Next base: position 18,706 of record JADZEM010000226.1, on the reverse strand, counting down.
GCCACGTAGACCGGGTCGCCGATCTGGAGCCAGCCCTGCGCCTCGACCGTCGCATAGAGGCCCAGGCAGTTCTCTCGCGAGGCTGCGATCTCGCGCAGCACGGCCGGGTTCTGCCCGCCCAGCTCCGGATCGAGGTTCACGATCATGCAGCGATGATCGCGGCGGATCAGCCGGATGCGGGCTGCCTCCGGGCTGGCCGGGTCCGCGCCGACGATCAACTGCCGGCCAACCCACGATTCCTCGACGAACGGCGCATCGTCGACCGGGGCCAGCACCACGTTCTGGCGGAAGCGGCGGATGTCCAGGTCCGCGCCCACCCGCTCTGCGAGCGCTCGCACCGAAGCCGTCCCGATCACCGAGAGCATCGCCGCGTCCTGCGCGCCCTTGCCCGGGTGCAGCAACTGGAGCGGCGCATCGTACTGGCGCTCCAGCGAGGCCAGCAAGCCTGGACTGTCCACCGGCCAGACCTGCCCCGTGGGCGTCTGCACCATGACCGGCGACTTCCGCGTGTTCTCGTGGTTCGTCAGGGAGGCGTGGTAGCGGACCAGATCCGGCAGGTCGCGGGCTGTCAGCCAGGGGAAGCGCGACAGGTTGCCGGCCTTGACGAAGACGAAGCCACGGTCCACGTCAAAGCCGTGCCACTGTAGCTGCACGCGCTCCAGCGACTCGCCGCCCATCGACTTGACGGGGAACCGGTACAGCCCGGCCACCGTCGCCACCATTGCAGGCGCCATCCCGCCCAGGCCTCCCCCGCCGATCTCCACCCGCGTCGGATGGTAGCACGCCCCGGCAGCCGGCCTTCCCCGAAACCTGAAGCCCAGAACCCGAAACCCTCGCCTCCGACCTGTGGTACACCGGAGGCGTCGTGTGACAGCGCTGCCCGCGACCCATCTTCGCCGCGCCCCACCCGCACGCCGGGGGCGTGGCAGGGAGCGTGACCCAGATGCCAGAGCTGCTGCCTGATGGCCGCTTCGATACCAGCGGCGATCCGTTCCGCGTCGATCCCGCCGCCCTGCTGGCCTCCTGGGGCCGCCGCGTCCGGGCCAACGCCGAGCAGGTGGACCGGTTCGCCGAGCAGCGCAGCCAGGATCATTATGCGCCCGTCGCCAACCGCTTCCGCGTCGATCCTCGCCGCACCGACGATCCCTCCCTGGACGCGCTGCTGACGCTGGCCCGCCCCGACGAGACCTGGCTCGACATCGGTGCGGGCGGCGGCCGGTACGCCCTGCCGCTGGCCCTCAACGTCCGTGAGGTGATCGCCGTCGACCCCTCGCCGGGCATGCTCGGCGTCCTGCGCGAGAGTATGGCCGAGCACAGCATCACCAATTTGCGGGTGGTCGAGGGACGCTGGCCAGCCGCCGCCGATCCGGCACTGCAGGCCGATGTCTCGTTCATCGCGCACGTCGGCTACGACGTCGAGCAGATCGGGCCGTTTCTGGAGGCGATGGAGCGCTCGGCGCGCCGGCTCTGCGTGGCGATGCTGTTCTGGCGTCGGCCGACCTGGGCGATGGACCGGCTCTGGCCAGCCGTCCACGGCGTCGAGCGGGCGCTGCTGCCCGCCATGCGCGAGATGGTGACCCTGTTGATGGCGCGCGGGCGGCCGGTCAGCATCCAGCTGGTCGAGACCATACCGGCCTCTTTCGAAGATCCCGAACAGGTGATCGGTCTGGCCCGGCACCAGACCTGGGTAGCCCCTGGCAGCGAGAAGGACGCCGCCCTGGCGCAAACCATCCGCGAGCGGCTGGTCGAGCGGGACGGCCGCTACGCCTTCGAGTGGACGCCGTCCTACCTGGGGCTGGTGAGCTGGACGCCCCGCCCGGAGCCCATCCCGGACGCGTAGGTCCGAGGCGGCAGGAGGCAGTAGGTTCGAGGCGGCAGGAAGCAGATGCTGCCGCAAACATGCAAGTGTCAATTGTCATCCTGAGCGCAGCGAAGGACCTCACCCGCTGACGCGAATGTTGACGCGCACCCTCGCGCTCGGATTGCCCGGGGATGACATCCCACCCGCTGACGCGAATGTTGACGGTCGGCGGGTGAGATCCTTCACGTCGCTCGCAAGCTCGCTCGTTCAGGATGACATGGTGGAGCATGTGTCAGTCACCACTCGCTGACCACTGACGTCTGACCACTGACGTCTGACCGCTGACCACTGACGTCTGACCACTGACGTCTGACCACTGACGTCTGACCACTGACCGCTGACCACTCGTACACCGTGTGCTTGTCGGCGGGGGGCCGTCTGCCGCATCGTCTCTACGTATGACCGCCCGCCTTGGTCCCTGGCTCGCCGTGTTCCTGCTGACCGTCCTGGCGCTCGCCGTGCGCCTGAACGGCTTCGACTGGCGCGATGGCGGCCTCTCGACCGACGAGGCGCGCGTGGCCCTGGCCGCCCAGGGCGTCTTCCGCACCGGCCTCCCGCTCCTCCCCGCTGGCCCGGACGGCGTCAACGGCCCCGGCCGCCTCTACACACGTGGGCTGGTTACCATCTACGCCACCGTCCCGAGCACCGTCCTCTTCAGCATGCATGACTGGTCCGCTCGGCTCCCAAGCCTGCTGATGGGCGCGCTGCAGGTCCCGTCGATGTTCCTGCTCGGGCGGGCTGTCGGCGGGACGTGGCCCGGGCTGGCGGCAGCGGTGTTCGTGGTGATGGCCGGGCCACTGATCGGCTGGTCGCGGCAGGCATGGCCGCCGGCCGCCTTCGTCCTGCTGCTGACGCTGACCACCTACGCCATGCATCGCGGCTTTGTGCGAGATGAGCCGCGCTGGCAGGTCTGGACGGCATGCGGCTTCCTGGTGACGCTGCTCGCGTACGAGATGGCGATGATCCTGCCGGCCGGCCTCGGGCTGTACCTGCTCGGGCGGCTGGCCCTCCGCGATCCCGGCTGGTGGCAGAAGCGTGCCACGCTGGCCGCCGCCCTGGTGGCCGGGCTGGCGGTGGCGCTGCTGGCCGTCATGGGGCTGGCGCTCCGCTCGGGCACCCTCGCCGGGGCGGACGCCGAGTTCCGCCACTACTTCACGCCGTCGCTGAGTCTCTCGGGCGTCGGCTACTACTGGCGGCAGGTCTGGGGCGGCGCGCTGCCGCTGGCGCTGGTCGCGCTGGCAGGCCTGCTCTGGCAAGTGCGGGGAGGGCTTGCATCCCGACGAACCATGCACGCCGTGCCCACGCACAGCGCGATGTCGGGGGTTGCTCGGCCCGGCAGCGTGCGCGCCCCCGGCCTCCTCCTGGCCCTCCTGTTCGTCGCGCTGCTCGTGCCGACGTTCATCATCCAGACCAAGCAGGAGCAGCAGTACGGCCTGGCCGCCCTGCCCTTCGCCGCGGCGCTCTGGGCCTGGGGTCTCGGCGCCCTGGCCGGCTCGCCAGCCCCACGCTGGGGACAACAGTGGGTGGCGCTGAGCGTCGCCGTCGTCAGTTTCGCGCTCGTCGTCGGCCCGGACACCGTCGCCGCCCTGCGTCCTCAGACCGTCCCCCGCGCCCCGACCTGGCTCGCCGATCTCCGCATCCAGGGCTTCCAACCCCGAGACACCAACATGCTGATACTGGCTGAGTCGCCGCTGGTGACGCAGCTTTACCTCGGCCGGGCCGATTTCTACGTCCATCCTGAGGGGTTCGAGCGGTACGCCTACCAGGATGGCCCGGTCGCCCGCTCGATCTACACACCGGCCGTGCTGCTGAAGCAGGCCGGTGACTTCGAGCAGCTTGTCAACGGGCCGTACGCAGGACGGACCCTCTGGATCGTCGGGCAGGACGACCGCCTGCCCAGGCTGACCCGCCAGATGGACGCCGCGCTCTGGGAGCGGCTCCAGGCGGCGTCCGGCGTCTCCCGGCCGACGCGCGGCTGGTGGATCATGAAGGTGACCCTGCCGGTGTAGTGCCCACCCCCAGGCTGACCGCTGTCGCGCGACTGCTGAGAGGTGACGGCTGACCACTGGCCGCTGATACCTGACGCCCGCCTTCCTCGCGCGGTACGCTTCGGGCTGCTGCCGATGCTGGCGGCTGGGAGGTGCGGTGGTGCGCGACGTGGACGCCGCCGGGGAGCGGACTCCCCGGCTCCGTTTCGGGCTGGCCCTCGACTGGAGCGCCGAGCGCATGCCGCTCGACGCCCTCTTCCGCGAGTACCTGCCGCTGATCCAGCTTGCCGAGCGCCACGGCTTCGAGTCGGTCTGGGTCGGGCAGCACTTCCCGACGCAGGCCGACGAGCTGTCGCACCCGCCCTCGCCGCTGCTCGTGCTGGCCGCGCTTGCGCCGCACACCTCGATGACGCTCGGCACCGGCGTCCTGCTGCTGCCGATGTGGAACCCGATCACCCTGGCCTACGAGGCTGCCGTGCTCGATCAGTTGTGCGGCGGCCGGCTGATCGTCGGCGTGGGGATCGGGCGTCCGCGCGACTGGCGCAAGTTTGGCCTGCCGCGCGAGGTCATCGGGCAGCGGACCGACGAGATGCTGGAGGCGTTGCGCGCCCTCTGGTCCGGCGCGGATGGGTACGCCGGGAGCGCCATCACCTGTCCCGGAGCGATCTGGCCGCGCCCGACGCAGCCGCAGGGGCCGCCCCTCTTCGTCGGCGGCAGCATCGGCCGGGCGATCCGTCGCGCCGCCCGCCTGGGCGACGGCTGGTACGCCGGCAGCACCCATCTCCTGAGCGCCATCGCCGAGACGACGGCCCGCTACCATCAGGAGCTTGTCGCGGCGGGCAAGGATCCAGCCACGGCACGCGTGGCCGCCAACCGCTCGACGGTCATCGCCGAGACGCGCGAGCAGGCGTGGTGCGACGGCGGCCCGTCGCTCGAACAGCTGATGCACACCTATCGGAAGATCGGCGGGACGAAGACGCCGGACGGCCGCGAGCTGACCGAGCAGACCGAGATCCTGCCGCTGGTGGCCGAGGAGAACTGCCTGCTCGGCACGCCCGACGAGGTGGCGGTGCAGTTGGAACGGTACGTCGCGGCCGGTGTGACCGACGTGATGCTGCGGGTAGCGCCCTCTGACATGCCGCTGGAGGTGGGGCGGCGCAGCATCGAGCTGGCCGGCCGGCACATCATCCCGCACTTCCGATGAGCGTGCTCGACGATGCCCGGCCCGGCCCGCGCCTCTACGACGTGACAGTGCCCCTGCGCCCAGGCATGCCGACCTGGGACGGCGAGCCAGGGCCAACCCTCAAACCGCTCAAGCAGATCGGCCTGGACGGCGAGCCGGCCCAGGTCTCCCTGCTGACGCTGGGGACGCACTGCGGCACCCACGTGGATGCCCCCGCCCACTTCATCCCCGGGGGCGCGGGCGTGGACGCGCTGCCCCTGGACGCGCTCGTCGGGCCGTGCCGGGTGATCGAGGTCGATCCCGCTGCCGAGGGCCGCGCCGTCATCGAGCCGGCCGATCTGGCCCCCGCGGCCGGCGGCGTCCAGCGGCTGCTGCTGAAGACCCCGAGCGGCCAGTTCTGGGCCGATCCACCGTTCCGCCGCGACTTCGTCGGGCTGTCTGGCGCGGCGGCCTCCTGGCTGGTAGGGCAGGGAGTGCGGCTGGTCGGCATCGACGAGCTTTCCGTCGATCCGTACGATGCCGATCCGTACGTCGCGCATCTGACGCTGCTCGGGGCGGGCATCGTGATCCTCGAAGGGCTCGATCTCCGCGCTGTGCCGCCCGGAGAGTACGATCTGCTGGCGCTGCCGCTCAGGCTCGACGGCGCAGATGGATCTCCCGCCCGGGTGGTGCTGCGCTCGCTATAACTCCCGGTAGCGCAGAGGCACAGTCGGCAGCAACACAGGACGGAGCAGACGATGACCGTTCGCCGCGCCAAGATCGTCGCCACCATCGGACCGGCTACCGACTCCGAGGAGTCGCTGGAAGCGCTGCTCGCGGCGGGTGTGGACGTGGTCCGCCTCAACTTCTCGCACGGCACCCACCCGGAGCACGCCCGGCGCATCCAGATGGTCCGCGCCGTGGCCGAGCGGCTGCGGCGGCCTATCGCCATCATGCTCGACCTGCAAGGGCCGAAGATCCGGACGGGGACGCTCAAAGACCGCGAGCCGGTCACCCTGACGCGCGGCCAGAGCTTCACGATCACCACCGAGTCGGTCGAGGGCACCGCGCAGTGCGTCTCGACCACCTACCCTGGCCTCCCGAACGACTGCCGCGTCGGCGACACCGTCCTGGTGGACGACGGCAAGATGAAGCTGATCGTCACCCACGTCCGCCCGCCCGAGGTCGAGTTTCAGGTGGTGGATGGCGGCGAGCTCAAGGAGCACAAGGGCATCAACCTGCCGGGGGTGGCCGTCTCCGCCCCGGCCGTCAGCGAGAAGGACGAGGAAGACCTGATCTTCGGGCTGGAGCAGGGGGTTGACCTGGTGGCCCTCAGCTTCGTGCGGGCGGCATCCGACCTCCAGCAGGCGCGGCGGATCATGACGCAGCACGGGCGCACGGTGCCGCTGATCTCCAAGCTGGAGAAGCCGCAGGCCATCGAGCACCTGGACGCCATCCTGGCCGCGAGCGACGGCGTGATGGTGGCGCGCGGCGACCTCGGCGTGGAGCTGGCGCCGGAGGACGTGCCGCCGATCCAGAAGACGATCATCCGCAAGGCCAATCGCCGTGGCATCCCGGTCATCACGGCCACCCAGATGCTCGAATCGATGATCGACAACCCCATGCCGACCCGCGCCGAGGCCTCGGACGTGGCGAACTCGATCTGGGACGGGACGGACGCGGTGATGCTCTCCGGCGAGACGGCCGTCGGGAAGCACCCCGTGGAATCGGTCGAGATGATGCACCGCATCGTGGTGCGGGCCGAAGCGACCATGCTGCACGATCTCGGCGAGGATCGCGGGCGGGTCGGGCATGCCCAGGCGATCTGTCGAGCCGCCACCGGCCTCGCCGAAGACTTGAAGGTCGCCTGCATCGCAGCGTTCACCCGGACCGGCCGGACCGGGCAACTGCTCTCGACGGAGCGCCCGCGTGTCCCGATCTACGTCTTCACGTCAGAAACCGCCGTCTACCGACGGCTGGCGCTCTGGTGGGGGGTCGTCCCGATCTTCGAGCAGTTCTCCACGGACAGCGACGGCATGATCCGCGAGATCGAGGGATCGTTGTTGGCACGGCAGGCGCTCGCCCCGGGGGATCTCGCGGTGGTCGTCGGCGCGCTGCCGTTCCGTCCGGGCGCGCACACCAACTTCGTGAAGCTGCACAGCGTGGGCGCGTCGCGGCGGTAGCATGGCCAACCCCCACCGGGATCGCCGCGCTCCCAGGATCCGCGCAACGCGTCTGCCTGCCTGACGACCGCTTGCTATAGTGCCAGTATGCGGATCGGTATCAACGCGCTTTTTCTCCAGAAGCCGATGGTGGCGGCCGGGCTCCATCTCTACTACTTGCTCGAAGGGCTCGACGCCTACGACCGGCGCAACGAGTACGTGCTGCTCAGCCCGCGCTTCCGCAAGGCATACACCAGCGGCTTTCCGCAGCTGCCGTCCGACCGATTCCGCAACGTCGAGGTCTGGACCAAGATCTCCCGCTTCGGGGACAACGTCGAGAAGCTCTGGTGGGAGCAGATCGGGCTGGTGCAAGCGGCGACCCGTGAGAAGGTCGATCTGCTCCACTGTCCGTATTTCGCCGCGCCGCTGACGCAGACCTGCCCGACCGTGGTCACCATCCACGACGTGATCCCGCTGGTGCTGCCCGAGTACAAGGCGCGCGAGTCGAATCGGCTCTACACCGGCCTGACCTCCTTCACCTCGAAGCGGGCTAACGCGATCATCGCCGTCTCGGAGTGCTCGCGGCGGGATATCGTATCGACGCTCGGCATCCCTGCCGACCGCATCCACGTGATCGGCAACGCCGTCCATCCGAGCTTCCACCCGATCACGGACTCGTGGCTCCTGGCGGCCGTCCGCGAGCGTTACAACATCGCCCGCAAGTACATCCTCTACTTCGGCGGCTTCGACCTGCGGAAGAACGTCCGGCGGATCATCCGCTCGTATGCCGCGCTGCCGGCCCCTCTCCGCGCCGAGTACCAGTTGGTGATTGCCGGGCGGCTGCACCTGCTCGGGCACCCGCTCTACCCCGATCCGCGCCCGCTGGTCCGCGAGCTGGACATGGGCGACCGCATCATCTTCACCGGCCAGATCCGCGAGCAGGACAAGGCCCCGCTCTACAGCGGAGCGACGGCGTTCGTATTCCCCTCGCTGTACGAGGGCTTCGGGATGCCGGTCCTGGAGGCGATGGCCTGCGGCGCGCCGGTCATCACCTCGCGCGTCTCGGCGCTGCCGGAGGTGGTGGGCGACGCTGGCGTGCTGGTCGATCCGTACAGCGAGCCGGCCATCTCGGACGCCCTGGGCGAGCTGCTGACCAGCCCGAAGCGGCGGCAGGATCTGGGACAGCGTGCCCGCGAGCGCTCGCGGATGTTCAGTTGGCGGCAGGTCGCGGAGCAGACGGTGTCCGTCTACGAGCAGGTGGCCGCCGGCGCCTGATTTCGCCCCACCCCTGAAACCCAGAACCAAGAACCCAGGAGCAGCGATGTCTGGCATCAAGGTTGTCCGACCGAACGAGCGGTACACCGGCGCGGTCCAGTCCACGAACATGGCGCGTGAGGCTGGCGTCGCGCCGGAGACGACCGGCTCCACGAGCATCTGGTCTGGCTACGTGACCACGCCGGCCGGCGCGGTGTCTGGCGTCCATCACCACGGCGACTGTGAGACGGCGATCTTCGTGGTGAAGGGGCACGCGCGGTTCCGCTTCGGCCCGAAGCTCGAAAACGCCATCGAGGTCAAGGCCGGCGACTTCCTGTTCGTGCCGCCGTTCGAGATCCACCAGGAAGAGAACCTGAGCGAGACGGAGCCGTGCGAGCTGATCGTGTCGCGCGGGTGCTCGGGCATCATGACGATCAACGTGGACGACCCGCGCGAGTTCTGAGGCCGGCGACGGCGACGGCGACGGCGCCGCGCCCGCTGCTACGGCGTGGTGGCGGGCACCACGGCCCGGAGAGCGTCGTCCGCTTCCTGCAGCAGCCGCTGGCTGTTGCGGCCATATTCGCCGGCCTGCCGAATCAGGGACTGGTGGTCGGCGTCGCTCTCGGTGACCTGGGCACGCATCAGGAGGACCGTCGCCTCGTAAGCCCGGTCCAGCCCGAGCTTGACGGTGCGGTCGTACTGGTCGAGCCGGGTGGTCGGGGTCACCTCGCCAAAGGTGCGCCGCGCCTCGAACAGCTCACGGGTCAGGTTGCCCAACTCGTCGAGCGCGATGCTGTCGAGCTTCCCCTCGCTGGCAATCGCCTGGTACCACGCCAGCATCTCGCGGTACGCCCCGATGCGCTCGCGGAAAGGGCGGGTGGTGTCGAGGTAGGTGCGCTCGTTGGGGTTGAGCGGCCCGGGATCGGCGATGGCCTGGGCGGCGGCAACGCGTGGCGAGAGGCTGAGGCTCACCACGAGCAGGATCAGCAGGTGCAGCCAGAAGCGTGAGGTGAGGCGCATGGGGCGGCTCCGAGGGGGGTCTATCCTGAACGGACGAGCGCTATACTGCGAGTGTAGCCGGTTCCTGACGGATGGGCAGCATCGTGGTCGACCAGTACTGGCGCGGACGCAGCAGTTTCTCCCTGTGCGTCTTCATGGTGCTGGCGCTGTTCTACGGCGGCATCATGCTGGCGTTCGGTCCGCTGACACCCGAGATGCGCATCGAGGGCGCGATCGGGGTGATCCTGGGGCTGTACGTCTGCTCCCACCCGGCGTCCAACGTGCTCGATCTCCTGTTCAGCGACGGCGGCGTCAGCCGGCAGCGGCCAGACGACCAGGGGGGCATCCTCTGGTACGTGCTGAACTTCCTGGTGCTGCTGGCCGGCTGGTTCGCGGTGCTGGTCGGGGTTACCTGCTTCACCACCTGATCCACCGTGCATCGTGTATGCGCCCGGCACATCGTTGACGGTGCGGCGCGCGCTCCCAGGGGGCCTGCTATGCGCCGACCAACGCGATCATCCCCAGCAAGATCACGGCCCAGCCCCCGAGCAGCACCAGCCCGTTGAGGGCCAGCCAGCGGTGTCCCTGGGCCGTGTTCCAGATCGCCTGGGCCGTGAAGCGGTCGCCCATGATGACGTCGATGGCCCGGGCGGCCGGCCCAGAGGTCAGGTAGAGTCCGAGCAGGACGCCGATGGTTCCGTCGGCGACGGCGTTGCCCGTCAGCGTGTCGAGCGTCAGGTAGGCGGCGATGGCAGCAATGGCGACGAGGATGTGCGGCACGGCGCCACGGGTCGAAAGCTGCTGTGTGGCGAGCATGATCGGATCTCCAGCTCTGGGAGCGGCCTGCCTCGCGCGCAGGCCCGCTCCGTCTTATGGCGATTGCGTGTGCGTTCTGGTTGCCCAGCCTCTCGGGGCGGTCAGCCCGGCCTACTGGTAGCGCAGGGCCTCAATCGGATCGAGGAGCGACGCCTTGCGGGCGGGGTACACCCCGAACGCCACGCCGACCAGGGTGGCGAACCCGACCGAGAGCGCGATGGCGTTGAGCGGCACCACCGTGGCCATGCCGATGGTCTTCGGGATCACCAGCACGGTGGCGACGCCCAGGGCCACGCCGACCAGCCCGCCGAGGATCGAGAGCACCACGGCCTCGGTGAGGAACTGGGCCAGAATGTCGCTGGCGCGTGCGCCAATCGACATCCGGATGCCGATCTCGCGGGTGCGCTCCGTCACCGAGACAAGCATGATGTTCATGATCCCGATGCCGCCGACCACCAGCGACACGGCCGCGACGCCACCCAGCAGGTAGGTCATCGTCTTGCTGATGCTGGTGATGGTGCTCAGCATCTCGCTGTTGTTGCGGACCGTGAAATCGTCGCTCGCGCCGGACTGGATCTTGTGGCGTGTCCGCAGCAGCGTGCTCACGTCCGTGGTGATCTGCGAGATCTGCTCCGAGCTGGACGCCTGAATCAGGACCGAGTTGATGCTGCTGGACCCGAACAGGCGGATCTGACCGGCCCGCAGCGGGATGATGACCGTGTCGTCCTGGTCGCCGCCCATGCCCGAGCCCTTCGAGGCCAGGACGCCGACGACGGTGAACGGCACGTTCCGGATGCGGATCTGCTGGCCGACCGGGGTCTCGCCGCCCGGGAAGAGGTTCGTGGCGACCGTCGAGCCGATCAGGGCGACGTTCCGCGCGCCGGTGTTGTCAGCCTCGGTGAAGAACGCGCCCGAGGCCACGGTCCAGTTCTGGATCTGCTGGTACGCTGGCTCGACGGCCTGGATGCGGGTGGACCAGTTCTGGCTGCCCGCGACGAGCTGGGCGCTGCCGGAGACCGTCGCGCTGATGGCCGAGACGCCCTGGACGCTGCTCTCGATCGCTTCGGCGTCTTCGAGCTTCAGCGAGGACTGCGTGCCGGCGCCGCCGCGAATGCCGCTGCTGGACGTGCTGCCGGGCATGATGGTCAGGACGTTTGTGCCGAGGCTCGAGATCTGGGTGGTGATCTGGGCGGTCGATCCCTGGCCCAGCCCCATGATGACGATCACCGAGACCACGCCGATGACGATGCCGAGCGTCGTCAGGATGCTGCGGCTCTTGTTGGCCCGGAGGGCCTCCAGCGCGGAGGGGATGCAGCTTGCGATGCGGCTGAGCATCAGGCCACCTGCCTTTCTGCCTCGTCGTCCTCGTCCTCGGCAGTGGCATCGAGCGCGGTCGGCGTGTCGGCGTCGTCGAGGTGCGCGTGCGGGTCTGTCGGCAGCTTGCGGAGCGCCTCCTCGGCCGACTGCGGGTGCTCGTTGAGACGGTCAGAGATGACGTGGCCGTCGCGGAAGACGACCATCCGCCCGCAGAACGCCGCTACTTCTGGCTCGTGGGTGACCAGCACGATGGTGGAGCCTTCGCGGTTGAGCCGCTGGAGGATCGCCATGATCTCGACGCTCGTGCGGGTGTCGAGCGCTCCCGTCGGCTCGTCGGCCAGGATCAGGCTGGGGTGGTTCACCAGCGCCCGCGCGATGGCCACGCGCTGCTGCTGGCCGCCTGACAGCTCGTTGGGGCGGTGGTGGTAGCGCTCGGCCATGTTGACGGCGGCCAGGGCGGCCATCGCGCGGTCACGGCGCTCGTTGGCCGGCACCTTGGCGTAGACCATCGGCAGCATCACGTTGCCGAGCGCGTCCATCCTGGGCAACAGGTTGTAGCCCTGGAAGATGAATCCGAGCTTCTGGTTGCGGAGGTCGGCGAGGTCGCTGGCCGGCACGGTGGTGACCTCGACGCCGTCAAGCTCGTAGGAGCCGGACATCGGGCGGTCCAGGCAGCCGATCACGTTCATGAACGTGGACTTGCCCGAGCCGGATGGCCCCATGATCGCGACGAACTCGCCGCTGTTGACCGTCAGGGAGACGCTGCGCAGGGCATGCACGGTGGTATCGCCCATCTGGTAGGTCTTACGCAGGTCCGTCACGTGGATGACGGGCACGGGCGCCTGCTCGGTCTGGGTGGTGTCGGCGGCGATGTCGGGAGAGAGCGTAGCCATCGTAGGATGCCCTTCAAACGGTGCTGATTGGGTGCGGGCCGCCGTGATGACGTGCCGCCTGCCTTCCACATTCAGCATCCCACTGGAGCCTGAAGGGGCCAGCCGACAAAGCTGAAGATTTCTTGAGGATCGGGCAGCGCACGCCGGTGCGTATCGACGCTTCGTGCTGACGCTGCCGAGACGCGAGCAAGAGAAAGCCCCCGCTCCCTGGTGGAGCGAGGGCATGTGTCGGCGATCTGCCCGAAGGCTGCCGCTGGCAGCCTGCCGGCGTCCCGCTGCGAACAGCCTGCCGGCGTCCCGCTGCTACTTGGCGACCATCACCTCGGTCGACTTGATGACGGCCCGGACCTGATCCCCGGCCTTCAGCCCCATCGACTCAGCCGACCCACGCGTGATGGCCGAAACGACCTCCAGCCCGTTGACGTCGATTACGACCTCGGCCATGACCGTCCCGAGCTTGACCGACTTGACGGTTCCGGGCAGCTGGTTGCGAGCGCTCAGCTCCATGGAGATCTCTCCTTCTGTTGTGTCGCTGTTGATAGTGTACGTGTCCCGCGCACCGGACAACGTGGCCCACCGGGGATGGCGCCTGATGCACATCCTTGCGATGCCACAGCACCGGGGTATCCTCTTGCTGGCAGTGACAGCCGCACCTGCCTCGAACACGCCTGTGCGTCTGGGGAGTTGTCGATGTTGACCGAGGCCACCACGCCGCCACTGGATCTGCTGCTGACCGGCGGCACCGCGATCGATCCGAGCCAGGGGCTGCACGCGAAAAAGGACATCGGCATCGCCCAGGGGCGCATCGCGTTCGTCGAGGACCGGATCCCGACCGCCCGGGCGCGGCAGGTGGTGGACTGCTCGGGGCTGATCGTCACGCCGGGGCTGGTGGATCTCCACGTCCACGTCTACGAGGGGGCCTCGCACTACGGCATCGAGGTCGATTCGACCTGCCTCCAGACCGGCGCGACCACCGTGCTCGACCTCGGCTCGGCCGGCGCGTGGACGTTCTCCGGGTTCCGCCGGTCCGTCATCGACGTGGCCCAGACGCGCGTCTACGCCCTGCTGAACCTCTCGACGACCGGCATGGTCTCGCCGGTGGTCGGCGAGCTTGAGGACATCCGCAACGTGGACAACGCCCTCACGTCGCGCGTGTTCCGCGCCAACCGTGACGTGGTCAAGGGGATCAAGCTGCGCCTGAGCACGCCGCTGGTGGGCAAGAACGGCGCGGAGGCGTTGCGCCTCGCCCGTGAGCTGTGCGACGATCTGGGCGTGCCGCTGGTGATCCACCCGGGCGCCACCGAGATCAGCATCGCGCAGATCGTGGAGAGCATGACGGCCGGCGACGTGCTGACCCACGCCTATCATGGCAACACCGAGGGGTCGCTGGACGAGAACGGGAAGATCCGCAGCGAGGTCCGTGCCGCTGCCGACCGTGGCGTGCTGTTCGACGTGGGGCACGGGCGCGGCAGCTTCTCCTGGGACGTGGCCGAGCGGGCGATGGGCCAGGGGTTCATCGCGAACACGATCAGCAGTGACCTGCACGTCTACAACCTGCACGGCCCCGTCTTCGACCTCGCGACCACGGTCATGAAGTTCGTGCATCTCGGGCTGACGCTGGACGAGGCCATCGCCCGGGCGACGCTCTACCCGGCGCAGGCGATGGGCATCGCGGCCGAGGTTGGCGGGCTGCGGGTCGGGATGGCCGGCGACGTGGCGGCGTTCGCGCTGGAGGAGGGCACGTTCACCTTCTACGACTCCGGCGACGTCGAGCGGACGGCCCGTCAGCACCTGTTCCCGAAAGTCGTCGTCAAGGGCGGCACGGTCGTGCGCTGCTCGCTGGATCACTGAGCGAGGTCGCGAGCATGTCACCTGCCGTGCCGGAGCCGATCCGCCAGACGATGCAGGCCCTGGCCGCGCGGCTGTCAGGTGCGCTCGGAGGGCGGCTGCTGGGCGTCTACCTGGGCGGATCGGCCAGCCTCGACGACTTCGCAGCGGCCTCCAGTGACCTTGACTTCCTGGTCGTGACGGACGGCCCGCTGACTGAGGGCGATCTGGCGGCGGTCGCGGCGATCCACGAGGCGCTCAGAGGAGAGACGCCGCTCGGGGATCGTCTGGAGGGCGACTACGCCCCGCATGATGTGCTCGTGCCAGCGGGGACGCTCGTGCCGGTGCCGGAGGTCCGGGCTGGACTTCTGAACCCGGACCCCGGCGCGATCATGCTGTCAGCCGACAATATCGCCAACATGCGGGCGCATGGGCTGACGTTCCTCGGCCCGGAGCCGCCTGCCCTGCTGCCAGAAGCGACGGATGACGACGTGCGCGCAGCCGTCCGCGAGATGCTTGACGATGGCCCCGAAACGCCTGAGACGCCTGCGGAGGCCGCCGCTGAGATCCTGAACCTCGTGCGGTCACTGTGGGCGCTGGAGTCCGGCCGTCCCACCACGAAGTCGGAGGGGGCGGCCTGGGCGCTGGCGCAGTTGGATGAGCGCTGGCATCCGGCGCTGCGGGCGGCGCTGGCCGTCAGGAACGGCCAGGCCAGCGCCGCCGACGAGGCGACGGTCCTCCAGAGCCTTGCGCCAATGTACCGGGCGCTCTGGCCGGGCGCGTAGCAGAACTCGGCCCAAGAGCGTCAGGCAAACCCCCGCATGACGTCGGCCGAAACCCGGAGCCCGCCTCTCAGACGCCCTGGACGATCAGGATCAGCCCGGTCGCGGCGAGGTTCGCCAGCATGTGCGAGATCGCTGTGACGCGCCAGCCGAGCCGGCCGCCATCTCCACCGCCGGCCCGGTGCGCCACGTAGCCGAGCGCCAGCCCGCCGACGAACAGGGCGAGCAGCCGCCCGAGTGACGCATCGACGATGGCGTGCTTCAGCGAGAACAGGAACGCCGTCGTCAAGAGCGCCGGCAGGATGCCCCAGGCGAGCAACAGCCGGGGCTGGATCATGCCGCGCCAGAGCCGCTCCTCGGCCAGCGGGATGACGATGCCGTTGACCGTCATCAGCGCGGCGATGGTCAGCGGCGTTGCCAGCCCGGTCAGGAGATGCACGTCAGACGGCGGAGCGCTGTACGAGGGGAGCGTCACCGATCCCCAGAGGGCCACGTCGAGCGGCATCAGGATGACCACCAGCAGCAGAAAGGCGACGCCTCCGCCGAGGGCCAGCCACGACCAGCTTTGCCCGAAGACGTCGAGCAGGGCACGCCCCAGTACGGCTGGCGTCCGCTCGTAGGCCGCGGCGGTGACGAGGATGAGCAGGCCGTAGCAGAGCGCCGAGGCCAGCATGTCGTTGACCATCGGCGCGCCGATGAGCGGCAGGATCGGGGCGAGCACGTGGCGCGCAAGATACTCGGCGACGACGATCAGCAGCGCCAGCCCGAGGGCGACTCCGGCAGCGGAGCCAGTCGAGAAGCCTGACGGGTGCGCGTGGGTGACGTCGTCCGGTGCGAGGGCAGTGGGTGCGTGGGACATACCTGTATTCCTGGGGTGGAGTTGACTGACAAGGCATCGTGGGCCCGTCGTGCATGCGGGCGCTTCCTTCTGAGGCCCCTGCGAAGATGCCCCGCAGAATGTGGACCAGGGTGCGCGCATCCGTCGCATGGGTGATGGCGCGCACCCGGCGTGTCATCCCTGGCTGGGCGCTGCGGCGCTGACCGGGCAGCGCCGCAGCGACCGATGGTGCGGCAGCCGGCCCCCCGCATCGGGTACCGTTCTCCCGATGGCGTGCTGCCACCAGACCGGGCGCTCCATGCGCCACCGCTGAGTTGTGGGAGAAGACCGATGAAGCTGTGCTACGCGCTGCGGCGTGGCGTGTTCTACCCCAGCACCCAGGATCTCTTCGGGACAATGCCGCCGAAAGAGCACCGCGCAGGGTATCTGAAGGTGGTGAAGTCGTACGGGTTCGACGGCGTCGAGATCCCGGCGGCGAGCCAGCAGGAGATCGAGGCTGGCGCGGCGAAGGCTTTCGGGCAGGAGTTGAAGGACGCCGGCCTGCCGGCCCTCTGCGTGCGCGCGGGCGGCCCCATCGCCCACCACACGGCCGGCGCCGATGCCCGCGAGCGGCTCGAGCGCGCGATCAAGCTGGCGGCGGCGCTCGGCGCGACGGTCGTCAATACGACGTTCGTGACGCCCGCCACCAATCCTGGCGGCCTCGGCTCGGACCGGCGCGGCGAGGTGATCTCGCAGGGTTCGAGCCGGCAGGCCAGCGAGGCCGATTTCGAGGCGACGGCAAAGCAGCTGCGCCACTACGGGAAGATGGCCGCCGACCACGGGCTGGACATCTCGATTGAGGTGCACCAGGGCTCCATCGCCGACAACTCGACGACAACTCTCCACCTGTTGGATCTCGTCGGGCTGGACAACGTCGGTGCGAACCCTGACCTCGGGAACGTCCTCTGGCACTACGAGTTCCCCGAGGAGACCAGCGAGCAGGCGATTGTCGCGCTGGCGCCGCGCTCGACGTACTGGCACTGCAAGAACCTGCGCCGGCTCCACATCCCGGAGCTGAACAAGTCCTGGTACATCCGGGTGCCGCTGGACGACGGCGACATCGACTACCGCTTCGCGATCTCGGCAATGGTGGACGCTGGCTACAGCGGCTACCTGGCCGTCGAGGGCGCGCAGGTGGGCGACCAGCTGACGCTCGACAGGCGCAGCGTGGACTACGTGCGCGGCATCCTCGCGGAGCTGGGCCAGTAGCGGGCGAGGTTTCAGTTGTCAATCATCAGTTGTCAGAGGGAGACGCGTTGCCCGCGCTCCTGAAAACTGATCGCTGACAACTGAAGGCTTTTCACCGACAACTCCACGTCAAGATCACTTCGCGGCCGGGGACTGTCCAGCGTGGGCGGAACCCGGCCGCGTCATGCTCGAACAGCTCATCGAAGCGGGCCACGACACGGGCGCGGGCCGCCACATCGAGCGACGGTTCGAGCGGCCAGAACGCCCACTGATGGCCACGCAACTGCGCCATCGCCAGATCGACGGCTGCCTCGTAGGTCGGGGCGGCGTCCGTGGTCATCGGCATCATCGGCAGGTGGTGCACCTCCGGCTCGATGCCCATCTCCTGAAGCACGTCCAGCAGCTCGGCGTGCCCAGGCACGACCTCGGACGGCTCCTCGTAGGCGACCTCGAAGACGAGGCGGTTGCGCGAGGGCGGCGGCGGGTCCCCCACCCCCATGATGACGCGCTGCGAGGCCGCGCGCGTCAGTTTGAGGATGAACGCCTCGATCTCCCGCGTCAGGTAGGTAACGTGGTTGACCAGCGCGACGGTACCATCCGGGGGCGGCTCCAGGGTCAGCCAGTCCCCGTGAATGGCGATGGCGTTGTGGATGCCGGCGTGCCGGGCGTTCAGCCTGAAGGCGTGGAGCATGGTGACCGACGGATCGACGTTGACGACCTCCCGGCAGCGCAAGGCGACCGGCAGGCCGTTGCGCCCGCCGCCACCGCCGACGTCCACCACGACATCCTCGGGGTCCAGGTAGGAGACGATCAGCTCAAGGGTCGGGTCGAGCGGGCGGCGCGGATCGGTCTTCGTCAGCGGGTGATCGGGGCGCAAGTCGGCGAACGGATCGCCGGGCGGGGAGTGGCCGCGCAGGCGTGCGCGCTGCGCCAGCACGGCGTCGACGCGCGCAGCGTAGTGCTCGATGGCCGACATGGACACCTCCCGTGCAGTCCAGTGTACCGTGCCGCATGAGCGAGTCTTCAGTTGTCAGTGGAAAGGCGTCGGGCATGTGTCCGACCAGAACTGCCGTCGCTCCCACTGAAAACTGACAACTGCTCACTGACTACTTCATCGCTCGTCCCCTTCGCCGGGTGCGTGGGCGCGTTGGGTGCACGCGCGAGGCGGTCAGCCGGCGTTCTGACGCTCGCGGCACGCGCTGCCCACGGTCGATCTGCCACGGGGATGGTAGCCGCGGGGCGATTGCCTGTTCATTGGTATCCCCGAAGCATCACGGAACGGGCGGTCGGGGACTGAAGTCCCCGCCTACAGTCACACCGTCGCTGCGCGACGGCCGTCGGGAACGGCTGGGGCTGGCGAGCCTGGAGCGTCGCGCAGCGACTGCAGGAGCGTAGGCGGGGCTTTCAAGCCCCGACGCGGCGGCACGACGACATCAACATGCAATCGCCCTGCGGTCACGTGCAGGGCGATTGCATGTTCATTGGTGTACCCGAAGCATCACAGAACGGGCGGTCGGGGACTGAAGTCCCCGCCTACAGTCATTCAGTCGCTGCGCGACGGACACCGGGCACGGACAGGG
>JADZEM010000225.1 GCA_020850535.1 Chloroflexota bacterium | reverse complement strand
GCAAGATATTGACGGCTGGTCGCCCACACCAGAACACATTGGTCATGGTATACCCGGCACTGACATGTCTCCCCTCTCCCGCGCACAGGGAGAGGGGTCGGGGGTGAGGGCCTTCCTCGGGGGTGAGGGCCTTCCTCGGGGGTGAGGGCCTTCCTCGGGGGTGAGGGCCTTCCTCTGGCCGAGCGCGTCTACTCTGGGTTGAGGCCCGTCAACTGGATCGGCTGGCCCGTCCGGTTCGACTCGTAGACGGCCTGCAGGATCGCCACGGACTTCTTGCCCTCGTAGCCGTCCACGAGCGGCCGGCGGCCAGCCCGAATGGAGTCCACAAGGTCGGCGATCTGGCGGGCATGGTAGTTCGGCACGCCCGGCTCCTTGTACTGGTACGCCGTGGTCCAGGTGCCGCCCAGGCCCGTCGGGCGGTTGTCGATCCGGAACATGTACTCGCCGCGCTCGATATGCTCAGCCAGCGACTTCTCGACGGTGCCTTCCTCGCCGGGGATGTTCCAGACGTGGTTGTAGCCAACGGCGCCCTCTGGCTCCTCCATGACGCCCACCGAGTGCCCCTGCGCGCCGTGAATGACGATCGACATGTGCGACCAGCTGGCCGAGGTGGTGCCGGAGAGCACGCCCAGCGCACCACTCTTGAAGCGGATGACGGCAGCCGCCGAGTCCTCGATATCGACGTACGGGTGGGTCTGGTTGGCCCAGCGGCCGATCACTTCCACCGGATCGCCGCCCATGAACCACTGGAACATGTCGATGGTGTGGATGCCCTGGTTCGTCAGGACGCCGCCGCCCTCATGCTCCCAGCTGCCGCGCCACGGATCACGGTCGTAGTAGACCTTCGAGCGCGGAAAGCTGACCTGCGCGATGCCCATGATCGGCCGACCGATCTTGCCGGCGTCAATGGTGTCCTTGACCTTCATGGCGGCCGGCCAGTAACGTCGCTGGAAGACGGACCCGAGCGTCATGCCGGTCTCGTTGCTGACCTTGAGCATCTCGTCGGCTTCGGCCAGATCGACGGTCAGCGGCTTCTCGACGATGACGTGCTTGCCGGCTCGCATGCAGCGGATGGCGAGGGCGGCGTGGCTCTTGTGCGGCGTGGCGACGGAGATCAGCTGGACGTTCTTGTCGGCCAGCATCTCGTCAAGGTCGGTGTAGGCGCGGCAGCCGTACTCCTCGGCCACCGGATCCAGCCGATCCCGCTGCCCATCGCAGACGGCCACGAGGTCAGCCGTCTCCAGCTGGTGGTACGCCTGCGCGTGCATCCGGCCAACGCCCAGGCCGAGCACGGCTGCGCCGATCCTGTCACTCACGGTGGTTCCTCCCCAGGTCCGACACACGGCGTCGGACCCCGTAACGTCGTGGAATGGATCTCGGAAGACGGTACGTCAGCCGGCAACGTGCGCGCCAGTCAGCCGAGCGGGTAGACCCGGCGCGCGTTCTCCGAGGCGATCAGCCGGGCGATCCGCTCAGCCTCACGAAGGGTGCAGGCGCCGTCGTCGATCCAGCCGCCGAGCACTCGTGCCAGCCCGTCCCGGAAGTGGCGCGCGCCCAGATAGTGCAATTCGGCCGCCCCGAACCCGTCCGAGCTGTAGAGGTGCTTCGTGAACGGCGCCAGCTCCATCGCATCGGCCAGGACGCGCCCGGCGCTGGCCCCCGTGAACGAGAGCGCCAGCCCCAGATCGAACACGACGTTCGGGAAGGCGTCCGCGAGGTAGGCCGCCTCGCGGTGGTACGGGTAGCAGTGGAGCAGCACCACGCCCGTGCCGAGCGTCCCGAGTCGGCGGATCAGCTCGCTGAGGAGCGACGGGTTCGACTGATGCAGGGTCAGATCGGTGTCGCCGTAGCCGACGTGGAACTGGATCGGCAGGCCGCGCGCCCGCCCGACCTCGGCCGCGGCCCAGATGCCGAACCGGAGCAGGACCGGATCGGTCACGCGGGCCGATGCGCCGCCAGCGCCGGCAGCCGCGAGCCACCGGCCGGCGGCGGCCGTCACCTCGGCGTCGCTGGGCGGGGCCGCATCGACGGCGAAGCCGCCCCGGTAGGCCAGCACCGACTTGAACCCGACCGCCGACGCCGCCCGCGCAGCCAGGGTGTCGCGGAACGCCCGCGGGTAGCCCTCCGCCGTGACGCCGCTGGCCGCCGCGTCCTCGGCCACCCGCTCCAACCGCACGATCTCCCAGGTGGGCACGCCGACGATCTCGGACATCTCGGTCGGGCTGGCGATATCGTCCGAGCGGTAGCCGGTGTCGATGATCTGGCCGCCCAGGCCGGCCGCCGCGAGTAACCGGCGGTTGACCTCGGCCGGCCCGAGCTGGCCCCGCCGCGCGAGGTACTCGGCCGGGTCCGCGAACGGCTCCAGACCGAGCACCGGAGCGCAGTGGCGGCGCACGGCCAGCCCGACGGGGGTATCCCAGCGGCTCGTGCCAGGAGGGATCGGGTTGCCGCCCTCGTTCATCAGGGTCTGCAGCTGAAGGTCGGAGAGCGGCTGCTGCATGACGCCGTGGCAGTGATCGTCGAGCAGAGGCAGCGTGTCGATGAGCTGAGCGATGTTGGCGGCGGCAGAGGAGGACACAGGAAGACTCCTCGTGGATCGTGGATCGTGGATCGTGGATCGTGGATCGTGGATCGTGGATCGTGGATCGTGGATCGTGGAAGCATACAGGCTGCCGCGCGCCATGAATCGACAGCAATGATGCAACGATGCGAGTTCCAGTTGTCATCCTGAGCGCAGCGAAGGACCTCACCCGCTGACGCGAGGTTGACGGTCAGCGGGTGAGGTCCTTCATTGCGCTCGCAGGCTCGCTGCATTCAGGATGACACGGCAACGGTCGGTGACGGTCAGCGGGTGGGGCGCACGATGACGGTCGGCGGGTGACGCGAGGGTTGACGGTCAGCGGGTGAGGTCCTTCGCTGCGCTCAGGATGACATGGTGAGTTGCGTGCTTGCTACGAGCGTGCGGAGCATGTCAGGCAGCATGCTTCCACGACCCACGGCCCACGGCCCACGGCCCACGGCCCACGACCCACGCCCCACGGCCCACGCCCCACGGCCCACGGCCCCGCCCCGAGGGCGTCACCCAGGTCAGCGGGTCCGCGTTGGAATTGTTGCAGGGATGAGGATTTGTAGAACTCTCCGACGAAAATGTACGAATCGGGGAGGGACCGCGGACTAGAGAAGTAGAAATCATCGGGGCGCAATCGCACGCTTGCGTGTGGGGCACGGTACGGAGGCATTGCATGGCGGATCGGATCGAGGCAAGCCTGGTGTACGACACCAAGTCACAGCCGCTCAGCTCGGGTGTGCGGGCCGTCGTTCAGCGAGCGCGGCGGGTGTTGTACGCCGCTGACGAGACGGAGCTGGTGCTCCAGATCGCTCAGGACCGGCAGCCGGATCGGCTGAAGCTCGCAGGGCAGGTGCTGGATGAGGGCATGCCGCTCGAAGGTGCGGCCGTGAGCCTGATGGGGCCAGCCAGGAAGATCAGCGAAGAGACCGACGAGGACGGCGAGTTTCAGATGGGCGCGCTCCCGCGCGGGGCGTACAGCCTGGAGATCGACACCCCGGCCGGCGTGCTGAGCGTGGCGCCCATCGACATCGAGTAAGGACACCGGAATGAGCCGTCACCAGATCGTGCCCGGCCACGCGGCGAGCGTCGCCCGGCGGGCCGATGCGGGACATACCGCGGGGCTTGATGCCTGGCTCGACGCCGACGAGAGCCAGCCATCGGAGGCCGCCGCGTTCACCACTGCGCGGTCGGCGGCTGACTGGAGCGCTCCCAGTCAGCCAGTCTTGCTCGCGTACGATACCGGCGACAGCGGGCTGCACACGGCGGTGCGCGAGTCGGGCGTTCGGCCGCTGGTGCAGGAGGGCAGCCGTCGCCTGATGTTCGAGGCGGATGAGTACGAGATTCTCCTACGGGTGGCGACCAACCGCCAGACGCAGGTCTACGATCTGGCCGGGCAGGTGCTGTACGCCGGCCTGCCCCTTCCAGGAGCACGTGTCCATCTGGACGTCCACGGGCCATCAGCAGCCACCGCCACCGATGGCGCGGGGGGCTTCCGGCTGCCGCCGCTGATGCACGGCGCGTACGCGCTGCGCATCGCGGTGGACGGCGCGGTCCTGACCACTCCGCCCATCGCCCTCGGCTGAGCGAGTAGGCAGCGGGCCGTAGGCCGTACTTGAAGCGCGGATACCATCGACGGGCGGCTCCGACGTGGGGCCGCCCGTCGGCATGCTCGGCCTACTGCCTACTCGGCGTGCACCAGGTCCGTGTCCACCAAGTGCTCGGACAGGAACCAGACCTGCAGCTCGTTGGTGCGGACCACTGAGCTGACCAGCAGATCGTTGGTGCCGTCGTCGCCGTTCTCGTCGGCCTGCTTCGCGCCGTCGCGCGTCTCCTTGATGACGATCTCGTGGGCCTCCAGCAGCCGCGAGATCTGGACCGGCGGCGGCTCGGACCCGCGCGGCGGGCGCGGCACCGTCGTCGTCTCGGCGATGTCCGCCGCCATCGCGAGGCTGATGCCGCCGAGCGTCTGGATGCGCTCGGCCAGTTGATCCACGATCTCGTTCAACTCGTTGTAGTGCTTCTCGAACAGCAGATGCAGCTGGTAGAAGGTCGGGCCAGCCGCCTGCCAGTGGTGCTTCTGGTAGAGATCGCGCAGGGTGATCGTGTCGGCCAGGATCTGGTTGAGCGTCTCGACATTCTGGGCACGGGCCTTGTCCGCCAGGCCCAGCGGGATGTTTCGCAGGGTGCCGTACTTCTGAAGCTCCTTGCCGCGCTGGTGAAGAATCGGCGAGGCCTTCCCATTGGCGCTGGTTTGCGAGCGCGGGCTGCTGACTGCCATGCGTCCTGTCTCCTCTGCGATGCTGGAGCCGCCCTGCTCGGGAGCGAGCGGCCCGTTGCCCGGGGGAGATGCAGACAGCGTGCCAGGGCATAGCGCGGAAGCACGGCGCGGAAGACGCGAGGCAGGCGGTCGTCACGCCAGATCCTATCGCCGCTCCGCAAGCCCCTCCGAGAACTGCGTCCGGTACAGCTCGGCGTAGCGTCCGCCGGCCGCCAGCAAGTCGGTGTGCTGGCCCCGCTCGACGACCCGCCCATCTTCGATGACCAGGATCAGGTCGGCGGCGCGGATGGTGGACAGGCGGTGCGCGATCACCAGCGCCGTGCGGCCAGCCAACGCCTCGACAATCGCTTCCTGGACCGCCGCCTCGGAGACCGAGTCCAGGTGGGCCGTCGCCTCGTCCAGAATCACCACGCGGGGCCGCGCCAGCAGCAGCCGGGCGATGGTCAGCCGCTGCCGCTCGCCGCCCGAGAGCCGGTAGCCTCGCTCCCCGATCACCGTATCCAGACCGTCCGGGAGGCTCCGCACCAGGTCGGCCAGCCGCGCCCGGGTCAGGGCGTCCCACAGCTCGGAGTCGAGCGCGTCCGGGCGGGCGAAGCGCAGGTTGGCACGGACGGTATCGTGGAAGAGGTGGCCGTCCTGCGTCACCAGCCCCAGCGTCTGGCGGATCGAGGGAAACGACAGCTCGCGGACGTCCACGCCACCCAGCCGGACCGCGCCGGCGTCCACGTCGTACAGGCGCGGCAGCAGCGAGGCGATCGTCGACTTGCCAGCCCCGGACGAGCCGACCAGTGCCACCAGCTGGCCCGGCTCGGCGCGGAACGAGACGCCGTGCAGCACCTCGACGCCGCCACGCGTGTCCAGGCTCGCCACCTCCTCCAGCGAGGCCAGCGAGACCTTGTCGGCGGCCGGGTAGCTGAACGTGACATCGTCGAACTCCACGGCAGCCGGGCCATCCGGAACCGAGGCCGGGGTCGGCTTCTCCTGGATCAGCGGCACGATGTCCAGCACCTCGAAGACCCGCTCGAAGCTGACCAGCGCCGACATCACGTCCACCCGCGCGCTCGCCAGGGCCGTCAGCGGGGCGTAGAGCCGCGTCAGCAGCAGCGCCAGCGTCACCACGCTGCCGGCATCCAGCTGGCCTTCCAGGGCGAGGTAGCCGCCCAGCCCGTAGACCAGCGCCAGCGCCAGCGCCGAGACCAGCGTCAGCGCCGTGATGAACACCCACTGGACCATCGCCGTCTGCACGCCGATGTCGCGGACGCGGCTGGCGCGTTGCCCGAACTCGGCAGCCTCCTCCTCCGGCCGGCCGTACAGCTTGACGAGCGTCGCGCCCGGGGCCGAGAACCGCTCCGTCATCTGGCTGGTCATGGCGGCGTTGTGGGAGGCGGCCTCACGCTCCAGGCTGGCGATCCGCGTGCCCATCCGCCGAGCCGGGATCACGAAGACCGGCAGCAATGCCAGCGCCAGCAGCGTGACCTGCCAGGACAACTGCAGCATCACCACCAGGGTGAGGATCAGCGCGATGGCGTTGCTCACGACGCTGGAGAGCGTCATCGAGAAGGCCCGCTGCGCGCCGATCACGTCCGTGTTCAGCCGGCTGACCAGCGCGCCGGTCCGGGTACGGGTGAAGAACGCAATCGGCATCTGCTGGACGTGCTCGAAGACGGCACGTCGCAGGTCGAGGATCAACCCCTCGCCGACGCGCGCGGACATCCAGCGGATCGCCAGCCCGACACCAGCCTCCAGCAAGGCCAGGACGGCGATCAGCAGCGCCAACCAGATGACGGTGCTCGCCGCGCCCCGCCCGACGATGGTGTCTACCACGCGTCCGGCCAGGATCGGGGTCACGACCGTGATGACCGACGAGACGACGGCGAGCAGCAGGAACCAGCCAAGTGCCAGACGGTGGGGCCGCGCGAAAGCCCAGATCCGCCAGAGGGTCTTGCGGTCGATGCCACGATGCGGCTGATCGCCCTGCATCGCGCTTTCGAGAGCCATCCAGGTGCTCATGTCCATGCGGCCGGCGTACTCCCGTGGCTTCAGACGCGCGCGGCAGCGCTCCCGCGCGCATCTGTTAGGACAAGTGTTCCAGATTCGGCAGCACCCGGGCCGAAACTGGCTGTCCGAGCCTCAGCCGAGCGACATCTCGTAGGCGTGCACCAGCTCGTCTGACCGCGCGATCCAGTTCAGGTTCTTCCGCGCGCCGAACAGGGTGTAGAGCTGCGGTCCAAAGATGTTGAGCGCCTTCGCATGGGCCAGCGTCAGCGCGTCCTTGTAGAGGGCGGCGCGCGGCCCCGGCTCCAACGTCACCCGGGCCTTGTCGATGATCGCGTCGAGGTCCGGATCGGGGCAGGCCGCGTTGATCTGGCCGGTGCGGAACATCGGCACGAAGTACTGATCGGCGTCGAACATGCCGTTGCCGCCCCAGGTGCCGAGCACCAGCTCGAACCCGCGCGAGCGCTGCAGCTCGGCGAAGACGCCAGCCTCCACCTGCTTGACCTCGGTCTTGACGCCCACCGCGCCCAGGAAGCCAGCCACGGCCTGGGAGATCTCGTCGCCCCGGAACTGGCCCTGCCGGTAGGTGATCGAGGTGCTGAAGCCGCTGCCGAAGCCGCCCTCGGCCAGCAGCGCCCTCGCCCTGGCCGGATCGTACGGGTACGGCGCGATCGAGGTGTCCGAGCCGAACGCCTCCGGCGGCGCGACGATCGAGTCGCGCTTGCCCAGGCCGCCCAGGATCGTCTTGACGATGGCGTCCCAGTCGACGGCGTAGTTCATCGCCTGCCGGACCTGGACGTTTGCCAGCGGGCCGCCCTTGTCCGGATAGGGGGCGATGCGCATCATCTGGACGCTGGTCACCTGGAGCGACTTCGTGTCCGCGCCGGCGTCGAGGCCAGCGATCTCCGAGGGCGGCACCCCAACCGCCAGATCGACGCCGCCCGTCTTCAACTCGGCGAGGCGGGTGGCCGCCTCGGGAATGGTCCGGAAGATCACCTGCTTGATGGCCGGCGGCGTGCGCCAGTACGCCTCGTTCGCCTCCATCACGACGCGGTCATCCTTGATCCACTCGACGAACTTATACGGGCCGGTGCCGACCGGTTTGGTGGCCATCGGGCCGGACGGGTCAGCGGCGTACTTCGGCGGGACGATCAGCGCGCCCCAGCCAACGATGGAGGCCGGCAGCAGCGGGTACGCTCCCTTCGTGACGATGTTCGCCGTCAGCGGATCGACCACGTCCACATGGTCAATGGCGCTGATGTTCGCCCGCATCGGGGCCTTGTCGTTGGCGAGGGTCCGCTCGATGCTGTACTTCACGGCGTCGGCGTTCAGCGGCTCGCCGTTGTGGAACGTGACGTTCGGGCGGAGCTTGAACTGCCAGGTCGTGTCGTTGACGCGGTTGTACGACTCGGCGAGGTGCGGCTGGAGCCGCAGCTGCGGATCCCGCGAGACGAGCGGCTCGCAGAAGTGGGCGACGATGCTGTTGTTCTCGAAGGGGACGTAGAGGCTCGGGTCGAGGCTCTGCGGCGGCAGCGAGAGGGCGATGGTCAGCGGCCGGCGCACACCGCCCGAGGCCGGCGCCGCGGCAGCGGCGGCGGCTGGTGACGCGGCCGGGGAGGCCGCCGGCGAGGCCGCGACGGCCGGAGATGCAGCGGCAGCCGGCGAGGCCGCGACGGCCGGAGATGCAGCGGCAGCCGGCGAGGCCGCGACGGCCGGAGATGCAGCGGCAGCCGGCGAGGCCCCGACGGCCGGCGACGACGACGTAGCCGGCAGGGCAGCCGTGGCGACCGGCCCGGCCGCCGTGGGGCTGGCGGCGGCCGGCTTGGCCGTCGGCGCGGCCGGAGCAGACTGGCCACAGGCGGCCAGCAGGGCTACACCCGAGCCGGCAGTCAGGAGCTGTAAGAAGGCGCGGCGCGACGTTGAAGGCATCGATCCACTCCCTGAGAGGGTGCGTGTGTCGGACAGAGCCGGCAACGTCGCCGGTGCCGGTAGGATAGCCGACCGCACCCGCCATCGACGGGCGGGAGCCCCTCCGCCGCGGCCAAACGCCCCGATGCATAGTCCTGATCCGATAGTATCCATTGACAAAGGTCGGGCAAGTGGCGTATTCTCCAGCCTGTTGACCGAGTGAGTCGAGTTTCCGGGCGGGGCGTGCGGCGCTCGCCGGGCGCTTGTCGGTCAGGCTGACCAGTCACCTGGAGGCCGGGCGAGGATGGCGTCCTCGCCCGGCCTCTCTGCATTGCTGGCAGCCACGGACGTGGCCGGCGGCTCCGATCACTCACGCGCCGAGCCCGGTGGAGGATCTGTGTTTCTGGGACAGGCTCGCGCGGCCCGCTGGCGACGCCGCGACTTCTTGACGATGCTCTCGGCGGCTGGCACGGTCTCGCTGCTGGCTGGCTGTGCGTCCGCGCCGGCTGCACCCACTGCACCCGCGAAGCCGGCCGAGGCTCCGAAGCCCACGGTTGCGGCTGCGGCAGCCCCCGCGGCGAAGCCGGTCGCCGGTGGCGGCCTGGTCGAGATCCTCAACGTCTCCTACGACCCGACCCGCGAGCTGTACGCCGACTTCAACGCCGCCTTCGCGACGTACTGGCAGGGTGCGGCCGGTCAGACCGTCTCGGTCAAGCAGTCGCATGGCGGCTCGGGGGCGCAGGCCCGCACCGTCATCGACGGGCTGGAGGCCGACGTCGTCACGCTGGCCCTCGCCTACGACATCGACGAGATCGCCGCGAAATCGGACGTGCTGGCGAAGGACTGGCAGACGCGCCTGCCCGACAACTCGACGCCGTACACCTCGACCATCGTCTTCCTGGTCCGGGCCGGCAACCCGAAGGGGATCACCACCTGGGACGACCTCGTCAAGCCCGGCGTCCAGGTCATCACCCCGAATCCGAAGACCTCGGGCGGCGCGCGCTGGAACCACCTGGCGGCCTGGGCCTGGGCGCTCAAGCAGCCCGGCGGCAATGACGAGAAGGCGAAGCAGTTCGTCGCCGAGCTGTTCAAGAACGTCCCGGTCCTGGACACCGGCGCACGCGGCTCGACCACCACCTTCGTGCAGCGAGGGATCGGCGACGTGCTGCTGGCCTGGGAGAACGAGGCGCACCTGGCCATCGACGAGCTTGGCAAGGACAGGTTCGAGATCGTGGCGCCGGCGTTCAGCATCCTGGCCGAGCCGCCGGTGGCCGTCATCGACAAGGTCGTGGAGAAGCGCGGCACGCGTCCCCTGGCCGAGGCGTACCTGCGCCACCTCTACACCGAGGACGGCCAGGAGATCGCCGCGAGGCGCTACTACCGTCCACGGTTGGCATCGGTGGCCGCGAAGTACGCCAGCGCCTTCCCGAAGATCGAGTTGGTCACCATCGACGAGCCGTTCGGCGGCTGGGCGAAGGCGCAGAGCGAGCACTTCGCAGATGGCGGCATCTTCGACCAGATCTACCAGCCGGGGCGGTAGCCGGTGGCACGCAGGCACGGCGTCATCCCCGGGTTCGGCCCGACGCTCGGCTTCAGCCTCACCTACCTGAGCCTGCTGGTGCTGATCCCGCTGGCCGCGCTCTTCCTGAAGGCCGCCACGCTGAGCTGGGACGGGTTCCTGGCGGCGACCACCGCGCCGAGGGTGCTGGCCTCGTATCAGCTCAGTCTCGGCGCGTCGGCGGTGGCGGCGCTGGTGAACGGCGTCTTCGGGGTGGTGGTGGCCTGGGTGCTGGTCCGCTGCCCGTTCCCCGGCCGCCGGCTGGTGGATGCGATGGTCGATCTGCCGTTCGCGCTGCCGACCGCCGTGGCCGGCATCGCCCTGACGGCGATCTACGCCGAGAACGGCTGGGGCGGGCGCGTCCTGGGGCTGGTGGGGATCAAGGGGGCGTTCACCCCCCTGGGGGTGACCATCGCCCTGATCTTCATCGGGCTGCCGTTCGTGGTGCGGACAGTCCAGCCGGTCATCCGCGATCTCGGGGCCGAGCTTGAAGAGGCGGCGGCCAGCCTCGGCGCGAGCCGCTGGCAGACATTCAGCCGCGTGCTCTTGCCGATGCTCCTGCCGTCGATCGTCACCGGCATCGCACTGGCGTTCGCGCGGGCCGTGGGCGAGTACGGCTCGGTCGTGTTCATCGCCGGCAACATGCCGCTCCGGACCGAGATCACCCCGCTGATCATCATCACCAGGCTGGAGCAGTTCGACTACGCCGGGGCGTCGGCGGTGGCTGTGGTGTTACTGGTGGCGTCGTTCGTGCTGCTGCTGGCGATCAACGCGCTCCAGGCCTGGACGGCGCGCAGACTGACGGCCAGTTGATGGCGACGCTCGCACCCGCCAGCCCGGCGCCCGCCAGCCCGCCACCAGCGCGAGCCGCCGTGGTCCCGCGTCCTCGCAACCGGGCCACTGGCGAGCCGCCGCTGGTGCGCTGGGCGCTCGTCGGCGTGGCCCTGCTCTTCCTGGCCCTCTTCCTGGTGTTGCCGCTGGTGGCCGTCTTCGCGCAGGCGTTCGAGCGTGGCCTCTTCGCCTACCTCGGACAACTGGAGCAGCGGGCGGTTTTCTCGGCGGTCCGCCTGACGCTGCTGACAGCCGCCGTGGCCGTGCCACTCAACGTCGTGTTCGGGGTGGCGGCGGCCTGGGCCATCACCAAGTTCGATTTCCCCGGCAAGCAGCTGCTGGTGACCCTCATCGACGTGCCGTTCGCCGTCTCGCCGGTCATCTCAGGCATGGTCTTCGTGCTGCTGTTCGGGGCGCAGGGGGTGTTCGGCCCGTTCCTCCAGGCGAACGGCTGGAAGATCGTGTTCACCCCGCTCGGGATCATCCTGGCAACCCTGTTCGTCACCGTGCCGTTCGTGGCCCGCGAGCTGATCCCAGTCATGGAGGCCCAGGGGCGCGACGACGAGGAGGCGGCCGTCTCGCTGGGGGCCGGCGGCTGGCAGACGTTCTGGCGGGTGACCCGGCCGAACGTGACCTGGGGCCTGCTCTACGGCGCGATCCTCTGCAACGCCCGCGCAATGGGCGAGTTCGGGGCCGTCTCGGTGGTGTCGGGGCGCATCCGCGAGGTCACGACGACGGTCCCCCTGTACGTCGAGATTCTCTACAACGAATACAACTTCGTCGGGGCGTTCGCCGTGGCGTCGCTGCTGGTGCTGCTGGCCGTGCTGACCCTGGTGGTGCAGCAGGTGGCCGAGTGGCGCAGCCGGCGCGAGCTGGCGTCCGGGGCTCCGGCGAGGACGGAGGCCTGACCGTGGCAGACGGAGGGACCGACGGCATCCTGGTGCAGAACGTCACCCGCCGGTTTGGCAGCTTCACCGCCCTGGACCGCGTCAGCGTGACCGTGCCGCGCGGCGAGCTGGTGGCCTTGCTGGGGCCGTCCGGCTCCGGCAAGACGACCCTCCTGCGGATCATCGCGGGGCTGGACGCGCCAGACACGGGCGCGATCTCGTTCTTCGGGGAGGATGCCACCGGCCAGGATATCCGCCAGCGGCGGGTGGGGTTCGTGTTCCAACACTATGCACTCTTCCGGCATCTCTCGGCCTTCGAGAACGTGGCGTTCGGGTTGCGAGTCCGCCCGCGCGCCACCCGCCCAAACGAGGCGACGATCCGCACGCGGGTGCTGGACCTGCTGTCGCTGGTGCAGCTCGACGGGCTGGCTGATCGCTATCCGCATCAACTGTCCGGCGGGCAACGACAGCGCGTCGCCCTGGCCCGTGCGCTGGCCATCGAGCCGCGTGTGCTGCTGCTGGACGAGCCGTTCGGGGCGCTCGACGCACGGGTGCGCCAGGAATTGCGCGGGGAGCTGCGCCGCCTCCACGACGAGCTTGGTGTGACCGGCATCATCGTCACCCACGATCAGGAAGAGGCATTGGAGGTCGCCGACCGGATCGTGGTGATGAACGAGGGGCGCGTCGAGCAGGCCGGCCCGCCGGACGAGGTGTACGACCGCCCGGCTTCGCCGTTCGTGGTCCGCTTCTTCGGCGAGGCGAATCAGGTGGTGGCGCATCGGTTGGGCGAGCGGCTGGTGCTGGACGGCGCGCTCGGGCTGGACCCGGGCACGAACGGCGACGGCACACTCGCCAACGCCCAGATGGCGGCGGGCAACGGCGACGGCACACCCGCCAACGCTCACATGGTGCCGGGCAACGGCCACGGCACGCTTGCCAATGGCCACGGCACGCGCTCCGACGACTCGCACGGTGGCCATCTGAACGACCTGGTGACCACCGTGGTCGGGCTGGTGCGCCCGCACGACGTGACCCTCAGCCGCACGCCGGAGGCTGGGGCGTTGCCGGTCAGGGTGACGCAGGCTCGCAGGACGGGTCCGCGCGTGCGGCTGGTGCTCCGCCCGGTTCACGCCCACGCGAACCGCGTGAACGGGGCCAGCATCGAGGCCGAGCTGACCCACGAGCGCTTCCGACAGCTCGGGCTGGCCCCTGGCGACGCGGCGTACGTGCTGCCGCGGAACGTTCATGTCTTCGAGAGGAGCTCCTGATGTCCGCACCGTCCCCACAGTCAAGGCTCCTGGCCGGCCCGGAGCGCCGGCCGCCATCCACCCGAGCCGCCGAGGTCGCTGCGCGGCTGGACGACGACCGGGCGATCCAGGAGGTCCGCTCAGCGCTGGCGAGCCTGCGCTTCGGCTCGGTCACGCTGATCGTGCAGGACGGGCGGGTGGTCCAGGTCGAGACCGTCTCCAAGGTGTGGCTTGCCGCTCGCGGAGGCGCGCCCTAGCGGCTCGGCAGGCGTGAATCGCAGGGTCGCTCGGTGCCCATCGTCATCCTGACAGCGGCGAGAAACGACCTCCCCTCCGTCATCCCGACCGCGGCGAGGCACGAGCAGAGAAGGGATCTTCCCAGGGCGACGGACGACTGACGAGGAAGATCCCTCGACTGCGTTCGCAAGCTCACGTCGCTCGAGATGACGAGGGAGGGAGCAGCCTCACCTCGCTCGGGATGACGGGGGAGGTCGTCAGGCTTGCCCTGAGCCTGCTGAATGGGTCGCTTTGCTCGGGATGACGGGGGAAGCGTCGAGTAGCCCAACCCGGTCGTTCACGACGGACAGGCCACGAGCGCCTATCGATGACCCACCTGAGGAGATCGAGAGCGCTTCCCGGGAGCGCGCTCCCAGGACGTGTCAGTTGGCGCGCTCGGCCCTGAGGGCGGCAACCGCTGCGCGCACATCCTCATCCTCCACGAACGTCGCGCCACGCGCCTGCCGGAGCTCCTGCGCTCGCTTGACGATCGCCGCCTGTGGCAGGTCGTCTGGTGGTGGCGTCAGCCAGGCCAGCAGCTCGATCCGGACGCCGTTCGGATCCTTGAAGTAGATCGAGCGCTCGTACCCACGATCCGTGGGACCGCGCACGGGGATGCCCTCGGCCTCCAGGCGCGCCAGGGCCGCCTCGAAGCTGGCCTCGTCCACGTCGAGCGCGAGGTGGTTCATGCCGCCGATGCCGGGCTTTGCCTGGGCGTACCTGACGTGGGGCTGGTCGTTCGTCGTCAGGAAGTAGGCGATGAAGTTGTTCTCGCCAACGTGAAAGAACAGGTGCTCCATCGAGGCGTCGTCCATGTTCGGCTGGCGCAGCACGATCTCCATGCCGAGAATCTCGGTGTAGAAGCGGATCGTCTCGTCGAGCTTCGTGCCGAAGAAGGCCGGGTGCGAGATGCGGAGGGTGCGGATCATCGGTCGGGCTCCTCGTGGGCGGGACGCACGCCAGATCTGGGATGCTACTGCTACTACAGGCGACAGGCCGGCGGTCCGACGCGTGAGCGTGCCGCGGACGATGCCGGCGTCAGCCGATACTGCTACGACTTTCGGCCAATGTACAGGAAATGATCGGACTGGCCGATGCCTTCGATGGTGGTGCCGGTCAGCTCCACCAGATCGAGCCACGCCTGCGCGTCCTCGTCGGAGAGCTGGGCCATCTGCGGGCGATGCGGGCTGACGAACGACTCCACACCGACAAATGTTGTCTCCGTGAACTGCTCCGCGAACAGAGCCCGAAACTCAGCGACCGTCGTCAGGTGGGAGTAGCTCAGGAACGCGTCGGCGTCGAACTGGCCGGACTCGTACAGGGCGCGGCGCACGGCGTAGCGAGCGTGCCCTGTCTCCGGCCGATCCTGGAAGGCATCCCGCGGGAACGCCAGCCGATTGATGCCGGCGGCAAGCATCAGACCGCCGCCCGTGAGGATGCGGGCGGCCTCGGCCACGGCCTGCTGGCGTTCGGGCAGCGTCACCAGATGGTAGAGCGGCCCGAGCAGCAGCACCACGTCACAGGAGCCCGATTCCAGGTGCGCGAGGTCCGTTACTGAGGCGCAGGCGGCGCTGAGGATCGCCGCACCCTGTCCAGCGTCGGTCAGCCGGGCTGTCGCCGCGTCGAGCAGCCGCCGCGAGATATCGACGAGGTGGATCTGGCAGCCGCGTGATGCCAGCAGCGCGGCGTAGTGTCCGACGCCCACGCCGATATCGGCGACGGTGCTGCCCGGCTGGATGAACCGCGTCAGGTAGCGTGTGGTGATCGCATACTCGGTGTGGTGGGGTCTGGTGAGGCGCTGCTCCTCGAACGCGAAGAAGTCGCCGTCGTAGTGGGCGGCCACCGTCGCCTGCCGTGTACGCGCGGCCTCGGCCGATTCGTCGGGCTGGGGCATCGGCGGACCTCCCTGGCCAGCCTGACGCACTGCTACGCTTCTCCCCCGGGAGGGTGAGCCATATGGAGCATCAGCAGCCGTCGCATGCATCACGCGTGCCACTGCGTCAGCTACTCGCCGCCATCGCCGTGCTCGGGCTGACGAGTCTGGGCGGGTGGGTCTCGTACTTTCACGATGCGCTGGTGCTCAAGCGGCGCTGGATGTCGGAGCGCGAGTATCTCGAAGGCTCGGCGGTGAGCAGCCTGGTGCCCGGCCCGAGCTTCACAAACTTCACCATCTTCGCGGCGTACCGGCTGGGTGGGTGGATCGCCGTGCCCATCGGGCTGGTGCTGGTGCTGCTGCCGGGCGCGCTGCTGATGATGCTCCTGAGCGGCTGGTACGCGGGCGGCGCGGCCTCCGATCCGCTGGTGCGGCAGGCGTTGAAGGGCCTTGGCGCGGCGGCGGCCGGCCTGACCGCCGTGACGCTCCTCCGGCAGCTGCGGGGTGGCAGCCTCTCCCGCACGGTCCTGCTGGTGGGCGGACTCGGGTTTCTGGCGCTCGGGCCGCTCGGGCTGAGCCTGCCCGCCGTCGCGCCGCCGCTGATCGGGCTGGCGATCTGGCTGGAGCGGCCCTCACGCCACGCGGCCAGCGCCGCGCCCCACGATGCTCGGCGGTCTGGGCGTGGCTGACCTGCTGCTGCTGTTCTGGGTGTTCTTCCGGGTGGGGCTGCTGGCGTTTGGCGGGAGCACCGGCGTCCTGCCGGAGCTGGAACGGCAGATCGTGGACGAGCACGGCTGGCTCACTCATGAAGGGTTCCTGGACAGCTTTGCGCTGGGGCAGCTCACACCAGGGCCGGCGCTGCTGATGGTGATGTTCGCCGGCTACGGCGTGGCCGGGACGCCGGGCGCCATCGTCTCGCTGGTGGCGATCTTCCTGCCGTCCACGCTGATGGCCTCGTTGGTCACGGCCAGTTGGGAGCAGTTGCGGCAGCAGGCGTGGCTCGCCACCTGCCAGCGGGCGCTGGCCGCGTTCGCCTTCGGGTTGGTGGCGGCAGGGACGTACAGCATCCTGCGGCTGGCCGTCACCGATATGGTGTCGGGAGCGATTGCCGGCGGGGCCATCGTGGTGCTCTGGTTCTGGCGACCGCACCCCGCGCTGGTGATCCTGGCCGGCGGGGTGGTCGCGGCGCTGGCCGGGACGCTCGGCGGATAGGCTCGGTCGCGCTGGCACAGCGTGCCTGCCGTGGCCTCGCTGCCGCGGCATGCGGCATCCGACTCGGCACGGTTCGGCGCCGCGGGCCTGTCTCTACTCGGAGGGCGTGGGGCTGGCACGCGCTCTGCACACAGGAGCGGTGAGACGTACAGGAAGGAGGTCAGCAGGAATGCGAACCACCAGCAGCGTACGTTTCGGGACCACGCGAGCCGGCAGGTAGGCCCTCTGCACCATCGCGGTGCAGGGGGGAAGATCGATCGGTTCATGCGTGATTCGAACGGAGGCCCCAGCCGGCAGCAGTCGGTTGGGGCCTCTTCGCGTGGGAGCGGAACTCGAAGCAGACGCCCGGATGCGCCACTATCCTGGATGCGCCACTATCATGGTGGCAGGTGTCTGGCGCTCGGACCACGGAGGCGGCGATGCTGACCCGACTGAAGGTGAACGGCTTCAAGAACCTGGTGGATGTGGACGTCCGCTTCGGGCCGTTCACCTGCATCGCCGGCGTCAACGGATCTGGCAAGTCGAACCTGCTCGACGCGATCCGGTTCCTCTCGCTGCTGGCCGAAAAGCCGCTGGTGGAGGCCGCGCGCGCCGTACGCGGCAGCGGCAACCGGGCGATGGACATCCGGAGCCTGTTCCACCGCGTCGGCGACCAGTACGTCGACGAGATGTCGTTCGAGGCCGAGATGATCGTGCCCGCCGAGGGCGTCGATGATCTCGGTCAACCCGTCACGACAGGCGACACCCTGATGAGATACAGCCTTGATCTCGGCTATCAGGGATATTCTCGGAGCGATCCATCGCTGCCTCTTCGGATTAATCGAGAGGAGCTCGTCTCGGTCGACATGGCAACTGCGACTCACGAACCTGGGTTTGCCATGGCGCCCATCTGGCGACAATCAGCCATTCGGAGTGCTACGCAATCGAGCAGGACCTTCATTTCCTATCGGCACGGCCAGCGCACGTCAATCATCCAAGGCACTCGTGTAACCAATGGCGCCACGAATGAAGCTGGCATATCGGTGACTTCGGCCCTGCCACGTACGGTTCTGTCATCGGGCGCGGCGTCCCTGGAACCGATACTTGCACTGACACGTCAGGAGCTGCGGTCCTGGCGTGTGATTCAGATGGATCCGTCGGCAATGCGGATGCCTGATTCGCTTGAGTCACCCCCAATCCTTGGTAGCGACGGCGCCCACCTGGCAGCAGCCCTCTACCGAGTGGCACATACGCCGCCAACGGATGGCCGAGATCCGGAGGAGGCCGAGGCTGCCGTCTACACATCGGTGGCGAACCGTTTGTACACCCTGCTCGGCGAGATCCTTGATGTCGAGGTCGAGCACGACGACACGCGGGAAGAATTGACCCTATTCGTAAAGCACCGTGACGGCACCCGACATCCTGCACGGGCGCTCTCGGATGGAACCCTACGGTTTCTTGCGCTGGCAATTCTTGAAGCGCAGGAACAGTCCGAAGTCTTGTGCATCGATGAGATCGAGAACGGCATCCATCCTGAACGCATTCCGGCACTCCTGGAGTTGCTCCAGGCCATCGCAGTTGACACGCGCTTCCCGATTGAAGCGGGCAACCCGCTTCGGCAGGTAATCATCAGCACGCACTCGCCATCGGTCGTACTGCAGATTCCAGCCGACAGCCTCGTGATGGCCGAGCTGTGGCCAAGCCACGATGAGCGTGGCCGCTTCAAACGCGCCCGATTCAGGGGGCTCGCGAACACCTGGAGAGACCCTGAGCCTGGGAGAGATAGCCTCGCCCTCGGCGCGCTCCTCAGATACTTGAATCCAGAGGGCTATCGACCGCTTCCCGAGCCAGATCCCGAGCGCGATCCTGATGCCGAGCAACGGATCATGGATCACCCAGATGTTCGGCGGATGCTGAACCCAACGCCCGTTCTCTGATGTCAAGTCTGCGGTTCACGCTGCTCGGTGAGGGGCCAACCGACGACGCACTTCTTCCGATCATCATGTGGGTACTTCAGCGTCCATCGTTAGGCTTGCTCCCCGATGTCGATGTCGTCGGTCAGTTCGTCAGTTCAACGGCGTTCCGTTTTGCAGCCGGCCTCACAGAACGCGTTGTCACGATAGCTAACCAGTATCCGACCGACCTCCTGGTCGTGCATCGTGATGCAGACTCTCCAAGCGCTCGGTTGTCCAGGCAGGATGTAATGAGCAGCATCGAGGCTGCACAGGAACAATTGGCGAACCTCCCGCCTGTTATTCCGGTCGTCCCCATTCGCGAGATGGAAGCCTGGCTTCTCACCGATGAGGCGGCGATCCGGTCCGCAGCGCGGAACCCTCGCGGTAGAGTCCGATTGAATCTCCCACGTGAAAGCGCTATCGAGGCATGCCCAGATCCAAAGGCTGCCTTGAGGGAGGCACTACGTCTCGCGAGTAACTTGCCACGACGACGGTGGAGCGAGATCGATCGCATACGACCACGAAACGTGGCGGACCTTTCCGAGACGTTCGAGCCATTGCGGCAGCTACCGGCGTTTCGGTCCTTCGAGGCGGACGTGCAGCGCGTCATCCAGGAGCAGGGCTGGCCTGAGCGGCTCCCAGCGTGAACGAGAGCGCCGCCGCTCCCATCCAGAGAACGGCAGCGCTCCGATCGGCGGACGCCCTGTCCGCCGCGCTTTACAGCGACTGCGAGGCCACCTCGGCGCGGCGGAACGCCAGCTTGCCGCCCTCCGCGTCCGCCAGGATCGTGTCGCCGTCACGGAAGTCGCCGCGCAGCAGGCTCATCGCCAGCGGCTGCACGATCAGCTTCTGAATCGTCCGCTTCAGCGGGCGCGCCCCGTAGACCGGGTCGTACCCCTCGCGGGCCAGCAGCTCGTTGGCGGCCGGCGTCAGCTCCAACCCCATCTTCCGCTCGGCCAGCCGCTTCCGCAGGCTGCCAAGCTGGATCGCCACGATCTGCCCGATCTGCTCGATGCCGAGCGACCGGAAGATCACCACTTCGTCGATACGGTTCAGCAGCTCAGGCCGGAAGTGCTCGCGAACCGCCTCCATCACCCGCTCGCGGATCTGCTCGTCTGAGGGCGGCGCCTGCAGCACCGGCACCCCGCCCTCCGAGCGGAACCGCTGCCCGAGCTGATACGCATCGCTGCCCAGGTTCGAGGTCATGATGACGATGGTGTTGCGGAAGTCCACCACCCGTCCCTG
Source organism: Chloroflexota bacterium (assembly GCA_020850535.1). Taxonomy (NCBI): domain Bacteria; kingdom Bacillati; phylum Chloroflexota; species Chloroflexota bacterium. Next base: position 2,355 of record JADZEM010000225.1, on the reverse strand, counting down.
CGAGTCCGTCAAGCGGCCATCGTCCAATAGCTGCAAGAGGACGTTCAGCACCTCGGGATGGGCCTTCTCGACCTCGTCGAAGAGGACCACCGAGAACGGCTTGCGCCGCACCGCCTCCGTCAGCTGCCCGGCCTCGTCGTAGCCGATGTAGCCCGGAGGCGCACCGATCAACCGTGAGACGGTGTGCTTCTCCTGGTACTCCGACATGTCGATGCGGACCAGCGCGCCCTCGTCGTCGAACAGGAACTCCGCCAGCGTGCGGGCCGTCTCGGTCTTCCCGACGCCCGTCGGGCCGAGGAACAGGAAGCTCCCGAGCGGCCGATTCGGATCCTGCAGGCCGGCCCGCGCCGCCCGCACGGCGTTCGCGACGGCTTCGACCGCCTCATCCTGCCCGACCACCCGCTCTTGCAGGCGAGCCTCCATCTGGATCAGCTTCTCGACCTCGCCCTGCAGCAGCTTGCTGACCGGGATGCCCGTCCAGCGGCTGACCACATCGGCGATGTCCTGCTCGTCAACCTCCTCCTTGACCAGCGCCCGGCCGTCCTGGCTCCGAGACTTGAGCGTCTCCGTCGCCCTGACCAGATCCTGCTCGAGCTGAGTCGTCTCGTATTTGAGGCGGGCGGCCGTCTCCCACTCGGCACGGAGCGTCGCCTGCTCCATCCGATTGCGCGCGGCCTCCAGCTTCTCCTGGATCTGGCCGACGGCGTTCAGCTCGTCCAGCTCCTTCTGCCAGCGCGCCTCCAGCTCGGTCGCCTGCTCCTTAAGGTCGGCAAGCTCCTGATCGAGCCGCGCCAGCCGCTCGCGCGAGGCCGTATCCTGCTCCTTGCGAAGCCCTTCCCGCTCGATCTCCAGCTGCATCACCCGTCGGCGGACCTCGTCCAGCTCGGCCGGCATGCTGGTGGCCTCCATACGGAGCTTCGAGGCCGCCTCGTCCACCAGGTCAATTGCCTTGTCGGGCAGGAAGCGGTCGCCGATGTACCGATTGGAGAGCACCGCCGCCGCCACCAGCGATGAGTCCTTGATGCGGACCTTGTGATGCTGCTCGTAGCGCTCGCGGAGGCCGCGCAGAATGCTGATGGTGTCCTCAACGGTCGGCTCACCCACCAGGACCGGCTGGAAGCGCCGCTCCAGAGCCGGATCCTTCTCGATGTGCTTGCGGTACTCGTCCAGGGTCGTCGCGCCGATGCAGTGCAATTCGCCGCGCGCGAGCATCGGCTTGAGCATGTTCGAGGCGTCCATCGCACCCTCGCCAGCCCCCGCCCCGACGACTGTGTGCAGCTCGTCGATGAACAGGATGATCTGGCCGGCCGCGTCGGTGACCTCCTTGAGGACCGCCTTCAGCCGCTCCTCGAACTCGCCACGGTACTTCGCGCCGGCCACCATGCTGCCCAGGTCGAGCGAGACGACGCGCTTCTCCTTCAGGCCCTCGGGAACGTCGCCCCGCGCGATGCGCTGCGCCAGCCCCTCGACGATGGCCGTCTTGCCGACGCCCGGCTCACCGATCAGGACCGGGTTGTTCTTGGTCCTGCGCGAGAGCACCTGGATGACGCGGCGCACCTCCTCGTCCCGGCCGATGACCGGATCGAGTTTGCCGATGCGGGCCGCCTCGGTCAGGTCACGCCCGTAGCGCTCCAGCGATTGGTACGTGGACTCCGGGTTCTGGGAGGTGACGCGCTGGCCGCCGCGCACCTGCTGCAACGCCTGAAAGACGCGGTCGCGGGTGACGCCAGCGGCGCGCAGCAGTTGCCCGGCCTTGCCCTTTGACCTATCGTCGGCAAGGGCCAGCAGGAAATGCTCGGTGCTGGTGAACTCGTCCTTGAGCGCCTCGGACTCGGCCTGTGCGGCCTCAAGCAGGGCCAGGAACGCCTGTGAGACGTGTACCTGCGTCGGCGAGGTGACGCGCGGCATCGCGCCGATGGCCGTGTCCACCTGCTGGAGCAGCGCCCTCGGCTGGACGGCCATCTTCTCCAGGACGGCGGGGACGACGCCGCCATCCTGCGAGATCAGCGCGGACAGCAGATGCTCCGGCTCCAGCAGGGTGTGCTGGCGATCCTCGGCCAGGCGCTGCGCGGAAACGATTGCTTCCTGGGCCTTCTCCGTGAGCTTTTTCGCGTTGAATGCCACAGTGAGCCTCCCCCTGAGCAGCAGCGAGCAGAAGCGCAGCGCCCAGATCTTAAACGATCAACCTTGACACCAGTGTATCAAGGTTGATGAGAGATTCCTGTTAGCAGGACATCAGCATCGTGTCAGATTTGTGTATGTGGGACGTGGGACGTGGGACGTGGGACGTGGGACGTGGGACGTGGGACGTGGGACGTGGGACGTGGGACGTGGGACGTGGGTCGTGGGGCGTGG
>JADZEM010000224.1 GCA_020850535.1 Chloroflexota bacterium | reverse complement strand
CCACTGCTTCTCAGGCGGCGAGGTCGATGGAATTCGAGTGGGATCCAGAGAAGGCGGCGCTCAACCTCCGACGCCACCGTGTGGCTTTCGCTGAAGCCATCACGGTCTTCAGCGACCCTTTGAGCGTCACCGACAGTGATCCCGATCATTCGGATGATGAGACGCGGTTCATTGTCATCGGGACATCTGGTCGTGGCACACTGATGATGGTGGTCCACACCGCGCGCGGATCACGGATTCGCATCATCAGTGCTCGGGCACTCACGCGAGCAGAAAGGGTGCAGTATGAACGTGGACTCTTCTAAAGAAGACCTTGCTGACGACTTGCGCCCGGAGTATGACCTGTCAGAGTTCATGAGGCGGGGAGTGCGCGGGAAGTACGTCGAGCAGTACCGGACCGGCACGAATCTCGTCCTGCTCGATCCAGACGTGGCGCGCGCGTTTCCTGACGCCGCGGCCGTCAATCAGGCGTTGCGGCTGGTGATGCAGCTCGCCCAGCTTCCCGCGCGCGAGCCGGTGCGCGAGCCGGTTTCCACCGTCTCAGACAGCTGACGACAGCGTATCGGCATGGCCGCTGGCCGTGGTACCGTATCGCCTGACACACTCCGCAATGGGAGCGAGCGCGTGGGCAGGCTTGACGGCAAGGTCGCCATCATCACCGGGGCGGGTTCAGGCATCGGGCGGGCGATAGCGCTCGGGTATGTACGCGAGGGCGCCAAGGTCTTCGGGATCGACCTGAACCTCGCCGGGCTGCAGGAGACGGCGGCGCAGGCTGCGGGAGGCGGCTTTGTCGCGCACCGGGCCGACATCACCGACGCGGCCCAGGTCGAGGCAGCCATCGCGGCCTGCGTCGGCCAGCTTGGCGCGCTGGACATCATGGTCAACAACGCCGCGATCCAGCTCCACGGCCAGGACGGCCCCTGCCACACCGTTCCCGTCGAGATCTGGGAGCGGACCATCGCCGTCAACCTGCGCGGGCCGTTCCTCGGCTCGAAGTACGCGCTGCCGGCGTTGATGCAGAACGGCGGCGGCGTCATCATCAACATCGCCTCGCCGACCGGGTTCGCCGGGCACGGGGCCGGCTACACGGCGTACGCCACCAGCAAGGGCGGCGTGACCACCCTGACGCGCGTCATCGCCAAGGACTACGCGCAGCACAACATCCGCTGCAACGCCATCGTGCCGGGTGCCACCGAGACGCCGCTGACCGACGAGATCTTCGCCGTGCAGGAGATCCGCCAGTCGCTGACCAGCGCCACGGCGCTCGGACGCCTCGGGAAGCCGGCCGACCTCGTCGGGATCGCCGTCTTCCTGGCGTCCGACGAGGCCGTCTTCGCGACGGGCGCGCACTTCTTCGTGGACGGCGGTCTGACGATGCACTGAGGCCGCCCGGCCAAAGCAGGCCCTATGCGGACGGGGCGGCCGGCACGGTCCGATGGAGCAGGCGAGCCACCCCATCCGCCGCCCGAGCCGGGGCTGCCGCGTCGCCGTCGATGAGCGCGTCCAGCAGCAGCCCGTCAATCGCGGCGATCAGGAGACGGCTGAGGTCCGCGTCAGCAGGGTAGCCGGAGCGCGCCAGCACGACGCCCGCAAGCAGGCCCAGCTCGGCGGTCCACCCGCGCACCATGCCGCGCAGGGCCGGGTGCCGGCCCGCCTGCACGTAGCGCTCGTAGAACGTCAGCAGGTGGGCAGGATCGGTCTGGTGGCCGTCCCCTGCCACCAGCGCCACCAGCAAGGTGGCCACCTCCTCCGCTGTCCGTTGCGCTGGCCTCATCCTGGCCGCGATCCGCCGTGCGCCGTCGACGTACGCGCGACCCAGCTGGGAGAGGGCTGCCGCTCGAAGGTCGTCAAGCGTGGCGAAGTAGTAGGTGGTGGCGGCCAGGGGCAGGCCGGCCGCTGTCGCCACGGCGCGGTGGCTGACCGCGTCGAAGCCGGAGGCGGCCAGAATCGCGGTGGCGGCATCGACCAGTTGCTGCCGCCGGGCCGCCCCGCGCGGCGTCGTGCCGGGCGGCGTCGTGCCGGGCGGCGGCGGGGCCTCGTCAGGCGTACGTCGCGGGCGCGGCACCGTCAGTGCCCGCCCGTCACCTGCAGGCCGACGACCCCGGCCAGGATCAGCCCGATGAAGCCGATTCGCGAGGCCAGGGCCGGCTCCCCGAGGACGGCCATCCCGATAACGGCCGTGCCAGCCGCGCCGATGCCGGTCCAGACGGCGTAGGCCGTTCCGATGGGCAGCGACTTGAGCGCGAGATTCAGCAGCACCAGGCTGATGATGGCGAACACGGCCGCCAGCACGCTGGGCCAGAGCCGGCTGAAGCCGTCGCTCGCCTTGAGCGAGAGCGCAAACCCGATCTCGAAGAGACCGGCGACGAGCAGCATCATCCATGCCACGAGATCACCCCACCGCGAGATGCCAGCACCGAGACGGCCGGCATCACCTACGAACTGGTACGACTGTACCGTTTGTACGAGTGTACCAGATGCTGTGTGCCGGGCGAGGCTCTCAGTCGCCCTGGTCTGCGCCTACTCGCGGCGTTCTTCGCGGCGGGGCACGAGTCGCCCGGGCACGGCGCCGGGATCGACCGTCAGCCACTCGACGCTGAACGAGCCGCGATACCCGAACAGCGGTCCCCAGACCGGGTTGCTGACGTTGACCTCAATCCGGAAGCGCCCCGTCAGGTCGTCGAACCACTCGTGGACGTCCGCGTAGCCGGAGAAGAGCATCGGGAAGGAGAACGCGAGCGGCCCTTCGTAGAAGCGCTGCGCGCCGGAACGAAGTCGCAGCCCGCCGCCGGGATCGACGCTCAGGTGGATGTCCACGGCCAGGTGCTGGTGCGTCCCGAGATAGTCCACGATCAGGCCGCGCTCCTGGCTGTAGATCATGTAGGCGTCGAAGCGGCGCACGCGGCGCGTCCGGAAGGTCCGCACCCAGGTGACAGTCTCCCGCCCGAAGGTGTCCCGATAGGCGTAGTTCTCGATGGTGAACGGGACGTTGCGTCCCTGCTCCGGCAGCATGATGCTGCGCCACGCGCCGAGGTAGAGAAACGGCAGCGTGTACGGACGCCCGTGCCACAGCCGCTCCATCGCGCCGGTGCCGAGCGCCGCCACGCCATCCTGGCTGGTGAGGCCGAAGCGCCGCTGAATCCGCGGATGCAGCCGTTCGAAGTCGGCCCCGAGCGCCTGCTGGTAGATCGACGGCATCAGGATCGGCCTTCGCGCTCGTCGGTTTGTTGAGGCGCACGTCGGCAGGCGGCTGCGCTCGGCAAGCGCCGCCCGAGCAGCAGGCCAACCGCGCCGAGCGCGGCCATCGCGCCGTTCAGACTGACCGGGTTGAAGGGGGCCGCGAGCAGGCGCGGCTGACTGCGCACGACGCTGAGCAGCAGCGGGCCCATCGCCAGGGTGTTGAGCCAGAGCGGCCAGCGTGCGCGCCACCACAGCAGCAGGGCTGCCGCGAAACCGACCTCGGCGACGCCCGCCGCCGTGACCACCTGCCGCTCGTGGCCGGGCAGCACGCTGGCGGCTCGCACGAGCTCGATCTCGCCGGTGTCGGGTCTGAGCAGCTTCGGTACGCAGCCCTGGTAGAACCAGAGCGCCGCCAGCGCCCCCCGCACGATGGCGTAGCCGAGACTCTGTTTGGCGCTGACGCCCGGATCGACGCCCTCCTCCAGCCACAGGCGCAGGCGGTCGAAGCTCCAGGCGGTCGCCCAGCCGATCAGCGGACGAAACAGCAGGCGGTCCAGCAGGGCGCCGGCCGCGCCGAAGCGGGTCTCGTAGTTGTAGCGGGTCAGGAACCGCACGCCGCCCTCGACGGGGACGTACTGCCAGTAGCCAGAGCCGGTCCGGATCAGCGACTTCGGATCGTCGGACCAGAACGTCAGCGCCGAGGTCCGGACGCCGTCGGCGTTGGCCCGCGTCCCCACCGACTCGCCCTCGCCGGCGATCCGCAGCCCAAACCCGATCCGCGTCTCGTACAGAAAGCGCTGGGGATGGGCCTCGTCCGGGCGTGGCAGGTACGTGATGTCAGTAAAGCGGAGATCCCAGCGCTGATGGAGGGCCGGGTTCTGGGTCCGCTCCCACACCTCGTCCATCGTGGCGCGGATCGTGATCTCTACGTAGACAGGCGGGCCGCTCACCGCTCCACTCCCCCACCGGACGATCGTCAGGTATGCGCCAGTGCGACACTGCAGGGCAGTATCCACAATGTGAGCCTGCGATTGCCCGGGATGCCTGGCGGGCTACAGCGTCGGCATCCGGCCGGAAAAATCAACCGCCGGGCAGGCTCGTTCGTAAACACCATAGCGTGCTTCAGCGATTGTTCAGCTTTCAATGGGGCGCGGTTCAGGGGCGTGCTCGACCATAGTGGGAGGAGCAGCGTCCGGGTTTCCCAGGATACATGCCTGTTGCGTGGACGGTCGCGACGCCCAGTTGGCCGTCCTTCCCAGAACCTACTTTGAGGAGCATGCTGCATGAAGCTGATTCTTGGCGCAGGATTCGTAGCGGTCGTCATGGCAGTCGGAATGGTCGGTTGGAGCATCTTCAAGCCGCCGGCCCAGGCCAGCGCGCCGATCGCTGCCGCGCCCGTCGCGAAGACGTCCGCCGCCAGCCAGACCGTCTACCAGATCGACCCGAACGCGTCGACCGCGAAGTTCATTATCGACGAGGTGCTGCGCGGCTCGCCGAAGACCGTCGTCGGGACCACCAGCCAGGTCGCAGGCCAGATCGCCGCTGACCTTAGGGACATCGACGCGGCGAACGTCGGCGCGATCCGGGTCAACGCTCGCACGCTGACCACCGACGCCGAGGGGCGCAACCGGATGCTGCAGAACCAGATCCTCCAGACCGAGCAGCATGAGTACATCACCTTCACGCCCACCAGGATGGTCGGGCTGCCGGACGCGGCGACGGTCGGCCAGCCGATCACCTTCCAGATGGTTGGCAACCTGAACATCAAGGGCACCGACCGCGAGGCAACGTTTGATGTGACGGTGACGCCGACCGCTGCCAACCAGCTCGAGGGCATCGCGAAGACGACCATTCGCTACGCTGACTGGGGCGTGAGCATCCCGCAGGTGCCATCCGTGACCGGCGTCTCGGATCAGCTCGGGGTGGAGCTGAACTTCGTGGCCCGGGCAAGCTAGCCGCGGCGCAGGCCACTCGTGCTCCTGGTTCAGCGGCGGCGCAGGCGCGCCAGCAGCACCCGGCCCAGCAGCGGCCCGGCCAGCCGTGAGAGCGCGCGGTCGAGCAGCCCACACCAGGGCTGCCCGGCCAGCCGTTCGAGCGGCGGGTAGGCGTTCAGGTAGCTGACCGCCTCCAGGTGCAAGCGGGCCGGTGCGAAGTGCTCCCGCAGGCCGAGCCGCCCGAAGTGGTACTGCTCCTGGGACGGATCGCGGTAGCGCTGAAGCCAGCGCGCGGTGGCCCTGGGCGCGGCGACCCAGCGGTACAGGCTCGGGCTGACGAAGTCGATGATGGCGAGGCCGCCGGGCCGCAGCACGCGCGCAACCTCGGACTCCGCGCCGGCATACGAGGCGGCGCTGGCGTAGCCGAAGCTGACGACCACGTCGAACGCGGCATCTGCGAACGGCAGCTCGTAGACGCTGGCCCGGGTGAGCCTGAGCCGATCTGGCAGGCGGCCGGCCTGCCGCGCCCGAAACTGACCGAGCGCCGCCGCCGAGAGATCGACGGCCACGATCTCCAACCGCGACTCGTTCAGGAGCAGCGGCGTCAGGTCGCCGTGGCCGCAGCCGAGATCGAGCACCCGCAGCCTGCGCCCGGCCGGCAACCGCGCGAGGGTCGGGCCGAGCAGCCGCAGGGTCTCCTCGGCGGTCCGCCGGCAGGTAAGCAGCCGGCCGGTCGCCGCGAGCGGTCGCTGCCAGAACTGATCCCACCAGTCAGCCGACTTGCGCTCGCGGAGCGGTTCCGGAGAGGCGCTCACCGGGGCGCCTGGGTGGCAGGGGCGGCTGGCTCGTCCGTCAGCACGATGGTGACCGGGCCGTCGTTGACCAGCTCGACATCCATGTGCGTGCCGAAGCGGCCGGTCTCGACGCGCAGGCCGCGCTGGCGAATCATGGCGGCGAAGCGGGCCACCAGTGGCTCGGCGACGGCCGGCGGGGCGGCTCCGGTGAAGCCCGGCCGCCGCCCGCGCGAGGTATCGGCGTACAGTGTGAACTGCGAAACGACCAGGACCGCGCCGCCAGCGTCCAGCACCGAGCGGTTCATCTTGCCGGCGTCGTCGGGAAAGACGCGCAGCCCGACGAGCTTGTCGGCCACCCGGGCCGCGACGGCCTCGTTGTCGTGGGGGCCGACGCCCAGCAGCACCAGCCAGCCGCGCTCGATCTGCCCGACGACCTCGCCGTCAACGGTCACGCTGGCGCGGCTCACCCGCTGACAGACCGCTCGCATCTGCCATCACCCCTTGCTGATCTGGTCCACGACGCCAGCCCTGCGTTCGGGCCGTCGCGCCGCGTGCGGGAGATGGTACCGGTTCGGCGCCGGCACGGCTGCCACGGAGTGTGGTTCGTCCCACGGGGCGCGGTCAGTCCCACTGGCTCCAGCGCTCGGCGGCGGCCCGGCCAGCCGCTGCCAGCCGGGCCCGCACCAGCAGCAGCACGACGGCAATCGTCAGGAGCAGGATGCCGCTCCCGCCGAGGATCGCCCAGCCGGGCAGAGCCGCGACGGCGTCGAACAGTTGCCGGAGCGCGATGACGACCGTGCCGGCTACGCCCACTGCGACGATCACCCGCCAGCGCAGCGCGATGCCGACGGCCACCGCCGCCAGCCCCTCGACCAGGGCCAGCAGCGCGTAGAGGAAACCGTCGCGGTCGAACGACTGCACCACGCTCGTGCCGAGCAGGGTGACCAGCCCCGCCCCCGCCAGTACGTTCGCCACCACGCCCTGCCGCTGCCGCCGCCCCGCGAACCCGGCGGCCAGCAGATACAGCCCGACCGGCGCGGCGTACACCTGCGCGTCCTGCGGGTGCAGCCGCCCGACCCCGCTCAGCAGAGCCGGCACCACGGCCAGCGCGGCGGCCCAGGCCGGCAGCCACGCGCGCGCCAGGAAAGCCCAGGCGCCGAGCAGAACCGCCACGTTCAGCCAGCTGACCGTCGAGGCGATCAGCCAGGCGTCGCGGGCGGGACGCGGATTCGGCAGCGACGGCAGCAGCACGACGATCCCGAGGCCCGCCACCGCCAGCGCCGCCAGCCGGGCGAGCAGTGCCCAGTCCCCCAGGGTGGACGCCCCAACCGCTGACAGGGCGGCGGCCGGCAGCGGCGCTCTCGGCGTGGCAGGCGTGGCGCGCGACGCGGGGAAGCCGGGCGGGCGCACCATCGAGACCGCGAACAGGATCCAGGCGCTGACGCCGATCAGGACCGCCCGCCACGGCCATTCCCAGGCCAGGAGGTCGCCCAGGTGGAGGCCCGCGCCGACCAGCCAGAGGCTTGCCAGCAGCAGGACCGGCGCGAACCGCGGCCGCCACGCGCCGAGGATGCTGCCGACCAGTCCGCTGACGGCAATGACCAGCGCCCAGCGGGCCTCCGGCCACGCGATCAGCTCGGCGGCGGCCATCGTGACCAGTGCGCCGACCCAGGCCGGGCCGGCCTGTCGGCGCGGCAGCACCGCGCCGGCGGCCAGCCAGAGCAGGGCCAGCGGCCAGAGGGCTACCCCGAGCATCCAGCCCGGGCTGTCTGACGAGCCGAAGATGTCCAGCAGCTTGACGTACAGCCCATCGACGGCCAGCACGCCGACGTACAGCGGCAGCACCGAGCGGAAGACCCAGGCGAACACGCCGACCAGTCCGATGGTGCTGGCGAAGAGGATCAGCGACGAGCGGTCAACCTCCCAGGCTGCCAGCGGGAAGACGGCGGCGGGGACCAGGGTCGCGCAGGCCCAGAGCAGGCGTTGCTGACGCTGGAGCCAGCGCGCCGCCGCCGCCGAGAGCCAGCCGCCGACGATGGCCGCCGCCACCAGCGGCTGATGGCGCTGCTCCATCGCCAGTATCAGCGCCACGAACGGCCCCGTCACCAGCGCGGCGACCGCTCCGAACCACCACGTCTTGCCGCGCCGGGCCGCCTCGAAGGCCAGCGCCGCGCTCATGGCGATCAAGGCGACGGTCGGGCTCCACTGGCGCTCGTTGTGCGCGTCGATGGCCGGCAGCGAGACCAGCGCGGCCAGCACCAGCAGCCCCGAGCCGAGCACGCGGGCCGTCAGCACCAGCGGGATCGGTGGGCCGAAGCGAGCGGCCGTCACCAGCAGGGCCAGCGCCAGGGCCGCCGACATGCCCAGCCACTCCCAGTGTGGATCGACCAGCCAGCCGAGCGCGCAGGCGGCCACCGGCACCGACGGCACGGCCAGGATGGCGTAGCCCGTCGAGCGGAGGCGGACCGACAGGACCGCGTGCAACACGCCCGAGGTCGACGCGCCGAGCAGCCAGAACGTGGCGGCCGGGATCGGGCTGTGCGAGAAGTAGACGAGATAGACGGCCGCCACGTTGGCTGGAACCAGGATCGCGCCGAGCGCCAGGAAGGTGCGGCCGGCTGGCCGGACGGCCGGGCGCGGCAGGCAGACCGCCGCCGCGCCCAGGAAGCCGCCGGTCAGTACCATCAAGGCGGCGAGGCGCATGCCGCCGGAGATCTGGTCCCAGGAGTAGGCCAGGAAGATGATGACAGCGGCGACCACCAGGAACGCGCCGAGGTAGAGGACGATGGAGACGGCGTGATCGGCGACGAAGGGGGTGGAGCGCGGCGCGCCCCCCGCCGGTGCGCCCGTTTGACCTGCCGGGGCCGCTTGCGCCGCCCGGGCCGGTGGACGTAGCGCGCCGGGTATCGACGTCGGGCCGGGCGCCAGCGTTGGGCCGGGCGCCAGCATCGGGCCGGGGGGCGGCGGCATCAGCGGGGCGCCGGACGCGCGGCCGGGGGCCGCGCCAGCAGGAGGAGGCGCTCCCCAGGACTCGGAGGGAGAGGCGGCGGACGCGCCCGGTTCAGGCCCGGCGTCGGGCGGGGCTGCGCCAGCCGGGCTCTCAGGGGATGCTGCGCTCTCGGGGGATGCTGCCGGCTCGGCGGCGGTGGCTGCCGCGATGTCGGCCTCGGTCACCTGGACGCCGTAGCGCCGGGCGATCAGGTCCGCCTGGGCCGCGCTCAGGTAGCTGTCCCGGACGAGCCGGGGCAGCTCCCGCTGCAACCACGCTCGCACGGCCGGGTCGAGCGGATCGAGCATGCCGCGCAGGCGGTCGCCCGGGCTCACCGAGCGCGCTCCGCCGGCTGGGGTTCTGCAGACGCCTGATCCACCGGCCGGGGTTCCGCGGGCGGGTGCTCGGCCGGCGGGCCGTGCCTGTCCGCAGTCACCGTCTCGGCGGCTCTCACACTCTCGGTGGTGGGGTCGGCGTTGTCGTAGGTCAGCACGACTTGCACGGTCTCCTCGGGCTGCTCGGCTACCAGCCGGTACGCCGTGGCCGCGTCCTCGAACGGCACGCGATGCGTCACCATCTGGTCAACGGGCAGGACCGCCAGCAGTTCCAGCACGGCTGCTCGTCGGCGCTCAAAGCTCCAGCGGCCCGCCAGCTCGGGGGGCACCCGCCCGACCTGCGTCGAGCGCAGGCGGATGCGGCCTCGGTGGAACCGGCCGCCCAGCTCCAGCGCGACGGGCTTCGTGCCGTACCACGAGCAGACCGTCACCGTGCCCTCGTCAGCCACGGCGTCGAGCGCGCTCTGCAAGGCCGCGGGGCTGCCGCTCGCCTCGTAGACGACATCGGGACGGCCCCCACAGGCTTCGGCCAACGCCTCGGCAAGCTCCGGAGGGGACAGGCTTGACGCGTCGAGGGCCGCGTTCGCGCCCAGCCCGAGCGCGAGCGTCCGCCGACGCGCGAACGGATCGACCACCGCCACCCGGCCAGCGCCGTTCCGCCGTGCCAGCAGCCCGATCAGCAGCCCGACGATCCCCTGCCCGAAGATGGCGACCCGCTCCCCCAGGCGCACCGGCACGTCGAGCAGGGCGTTCAACGCCGTTTCAAGGTTGGCGGCCAGCACGGCGCGCTCGGGCAGGATGCCGTCCGGCAGCGGCCATGCGAGGTCGCTCAAGAGGGTGTAGACCGTCTGGTGCGGGTGCAGGCAGAAGACGCGCTGCCCGACGGCCACGCCCGCCACCCCCTGGCCGAGCGCGACGACCGTCCCGACGCTGGCGTACCCGTACTTGATGGGGAAGCGGAAGCTGCCGGCCAGGGTCGGCAGATCGAGCGTCGTCTCAGGCGGGATCTGCCCTCGGTAGACCAGCATCTCGGTGCCGGCGCTGATGGCCGAGCGCTCGGCCCGGACCAGGATCTCGCCAGGGCCGGGCGGCCGAAGCGGCTCGTCGCGGATCTCGACCGTCAGCGGGGCCGGGAACCAGACGGCTCGGGGGTACAGCGTGGGGCCGTCACCCGGCGTGGCGGGCATCGCCGTTCGGCGTCGGGCGCTCGACCAGCCCCTCAAACACGATGTCCGAGCCGAGCTGCCGGATGCTGGTGTTCCGGAAGGTCAACGCCTGGGACAGCTCGCGGATGCCGAGGTCACCGATGGCGTCCAGCCCCGCGCCGATCACCTTCGGCGCAATGCAGACCACCAGCCGGTCGATCAGGCGCGCGCGCAGCAGCGACGTGATGATCCCCGAGCCGCCCTCTACCATCAGCGACCGGATGCCGAGTTCGTACAACTGCTGGAGCATCGCCGCCAGGTCGAGGCGGCCCTCACACACCGTCCCGACGATCACCAGCGCCCCGAGCGCTCGGACCGCCTCGACGCGGGCCGGGTCAACGTCTGGCCCCACCACGCAGATGGTGCGGTCCGGCCGGTCGGCGAGCAGGTGGCTGTCCAGCGGGATCCGCAGATGGGTGTCCGCGACGACGCGCAGCGGATCGGGGCCGTCCACCATCCGCACCGTCAGGCGAGGATTGTCGTAGAGGACGGTGCCGATGCCGACCAGCACGGCGTCGTGGGTGGCCCGCAGCTCGTGCGCGAGCGCGCGGGCCGGCTCGCAGGTGATCCACTGCGACTGGCCGGTCAGCGTGGCGATCCGTCCGTCGAGGGTCTGCGCGATCTTAATGGTGACACTCGGTCGTGCCGAGGTCGCGGTGGCGAAGTCGGTGCTCGCCGCGATCTCTCCCAAACCCAGACCACTCCCCTGGCGCACGGACGCAGGGCGTGCCTGCCGCGCCGTTTCCGAGTATACGGCAGGCGTCAAGCGCCAGGATTCCCCTTTCCCTCCCGGCCGCGTATCATCTCGCCCATCCGAGGCATCCCGGCATCGTTGTCGGCCCGCGCGGGCCGCCCGCCATCGGCAGGGCGCCCGCTCTACAGACCGACCGCCGGGCGCTGCTCGGATCTGAGAGGGAGGTCACACATGGTCAGCGTTTCCAGGCACGCAGACATTCCGGCCGAGACGCGCGGCCCGGGCGTCACCCGCCGCATCACCATCGACAAGGCGACCGGCTCCGGCGCGATCACCGCTGGCGTCGTCTACCTGGAGCCGGGCGGCACCATCCCGCCGCACACGCACCTCGTCGAAGAGGCGATGACGCTGGTCGAGGGGAAGCTGAAGATCCTCGTCGGCACCGAGACGGACGAGGTCGATGCTGGCACCAGCTGGCGGGCCCCGGCCAACACGATCCACGGCGCGCGCAACATCGGCGACTCGCAGGCTACGCTGATCATCGCGTACCCGGCCAACGAGGTCGCGGCGTTCCGAGTCGATGTCGAGTTTTAGGGTCGAGGGTCGAGGGGCGTAGATCGAGGGGCGTAGATCGAGGGTCGCGGGTGAAAGCATGCAAGTTGCCATTGTCATCCTGAGCGCAGCGAAGGACCTCACCCGCTGACCGTCTCCCCTCGATCTTCGACCCACGACCCACGACCCAAAACCCTCGAGCTACGGCCCATCGCCTTCGTCGTCCAGGCCGACGGCCATCAGGTAGCCGCGGGCGCGCTCCATCAGCGGATAGCGGTTCGCCAGCTTCCAGAAGCGGGCCGTGTGGTTCGACTCGACCAGGTGCGACAGCTCGTGCACGAGGACGGCGTCACGGACCCAGGCCGGCATCTTCGCCAGCCGGTCCGAGATCCGGATCGTCCCATGACTCGGCGTGCAGCTGCCGAAGCGATGCTGCTGGTTCGCGACGTAGCGCACGCTGACGAACCGGAGCCGGCCCTCGAAGTACTGGACGTTGAGCTGCTGCGCGCGCGCCGCCAGATCCTCGTCGGAGTTCAGCTCGCGCTTGCGGCGGGCCGCCACGATCCGCGCGCCAAGCTTCTCGGCCCAGCCCCGCTCCTCGTCGGCTGAGAGGCCGGCTGGCACCTGGAGGATCAGGCGGTCGCCGTCGGCGCGGGCGCTGATCGTCCGCCGCCGACGGTCGCTGCGCTGCACCTCGACGGTCAGCCCGCCAATGACCAGGGGCGGCTGTTGCTCCCCCGGGGGCGTCAGCGTATCGAACGAAAGCTGCCTGCCTGACTTCGGCTGTCGTCGCACCACTGTTACCTGACCGCTCCCGCACCGACGGGTGGACCGTATCCCATTGGAAACTTCGCACGAGGGGGGTTGTGCAGCGTGCCCAAGTAGGGTACACTCGCAAAAATCATAGTCGACGCTGACTATGACGTTGCGCGGCTCCACCACACGGGCGGTGATCTGGAGACGGTGCAACGCGCGAGGTACCACAGGGGAGTAGGTCGGCACTGCAAGTAGGGCCGGCCTTTTGTTTCCCTTGAGGATACGTCGTCGCAGTTGTCGGTGGTCATTTTGTCTGTCTGCGTGGCGTGAGGTCAGGGCATGAGCGCTCGGCATGCTGGTGGGGTCAACGCGCCGCTCTACAAACCGGCGTTTGAACACGACGCCTGTGGGGTCGGCTTCGTTGCGCGCGTTTCAGGGGAGCAGGGTCACGACATCCTGGTGAAGGCGCTCCAGGCGGTCGGCAACGTCACCCATCGTGGCGCCGTCGACGCCGACGCCAAGACCGGTGACGGGAGCGGCGTCCTGACGCAGCTTCCGCGCAAGCTCCTCGTTCGAGAGGCCGAGCGGCGCGGCTTCATGGTCAACCGGCCCGAAGACCTGGCGCTGGGTATGGTCTTCCTCCCGCGCGACGACCTTGTCGCTCGGGATCTCTGTACGGCCGTCGTCGATCACGCGCTGCGGTCGCAGGGCTTGACGGTCGTCGGGTGGCGCGAGGTGCCCGTCGATATCGGCGCGCTGGGGGAGAAGGCGCTCGATACGCGGCCGGAGATTCGGCAGGTGATCATCGCCCGCCCGAGCGGCCTCGTGGATGACACCACCTTCGAGCGCGCGCTGTACCGCGCCCGCAAGGAGGCCGAACGGCGCATCGCCGAGCACGGCGTCGAGGGCTTCTACGTGCCGTCGATGTCGAGCCGCACCGTCATCTACAAGGGGCTGATGCTGTCTGCGCAGCTCCCGGCCTTCTACACCGACCTGCGCGATCCGTCCTACGAGACGGCCCTGGCGATCTTCCACCAGCGCTACTCCACGAACACCCTGCCGAACTGGTTCCTGGCCCAGCCGTTCCGGTTCCTCGCGCACAACGGCGAGATCAACACGGTCCAGGGCAACCGCAACTGGATGCGCTCCCGCGAGGTCAGCTGCAACTCGCCGGTCTGGGGCCAGGATCTCTCGGCCCTCAGCCCGATTGTCTCCCCGAACGGCTCGGACTCGGCCAGCCTGGACAACGTCCTGGAGCTGATCGAGCAGAGCGGGCGTGACGTGCTCCACTCGATGATGATGATGGTGCCGCCGGCCTGGGAGAACATGTCGGAGATGGAGCCGCGCCTGCGCGACTTCTACCGGTTCCACGATGCTGTCATCGAGCCGTGGGACGGGCCGGCTGGCCTCTCGTTCACGGACGGCTTCACCGTGGGCGCGGTGCTGGACCGCAACGGCCTGCGCCCCTCACGCTACAAGATCGACCGCGACGGCCTGGTGGTGGCCGCCTCCGAGGTCGGCGTCGTGGACATGGATGACGCCAATATCGTCGAGAAGGGCCGGCTCGGCCCGGGCCAGATGCTGGCCGTGGACACCGTCCGTCACCGCATTCTGCACAACGACGAGCTGAAGCGCGAGATCTCGGAGCGCCGACCGTACGGCGAGTGGGTCTCCCGCTCGATGGTCAGCCTCGCGGACCTGGCCACGCTCCCCATCGGCGAGAGGAACGGCCTGAACGGCCACGCCAACGGCCACGCCAACGGCGCCAACGGCCACGCCCACCTGAACGGCCACGCCAACGGCGCGGGCGAGATTGTGGCGCACGGCGGCGATGGCGCGGCGACCTCTGCCGCCGACCTGATGCCGATCCAGCAGGCGTTCGGCTACACCGCCGAGGAAGTGAAGTTCATCATCCGCCCGATGGGTGCCGATGGGAAAGATCCCATCTTCTCGATGGGTGACGACACCCCGATGGCGGTCCTCTCGCGGGTGCCCCGGCTGCTCTACGCCTTCTTCAAGCAGCGATTTGCCCAGGTGACCAACCCGCCCATCGACCCGCTCCGCGAGGAGCTGGTGATGTCGTTGCGGACGCTGGTCGGCCCGCGCCGCTCGATGCTGGAGGAGACGCCGGACCACGCCAAACTGCTGGAGCTGGTCAGCCCGGTGCTGCTGCAGGAGCAGATGGCGCTGCTCCGGACCCTGAAGCGGGACTCGCTGGTCGCGAAGACGCTGGACGCGACGTTCGCCGTGGCGGACGGCCCGGACGGCCTCCGCAAAGGCGTCGACCGGCTGTGCGCTGCCGCTGGCGACGCCCTGGCCCAGGGCGCCACGGTCCTGATCATCTCGGATCGGGCGGTCTCGAAGGAGCGCGCCCCGATCCCCTCGCTGATGGCGACGGGCGCGGTCCACCACCACCTGATCGCGGCGGGCACCCGCATGCGGGCCGACCTGATCGTGGAGAGCGGCGACGCCTGGGACGTCCACCACTTCGCCTGCCTCATCGGCTATGGCGCGGCGGCGGTCCACCCCTGGCTGGCCCTGGAGACCATCGCCGCCGAGCTGGAGGCCGAGTTCCAGCAGGATCTGGTCATCGCCCGGAAGAAGCGCGAGGACACCTCCGAGCGCGAGGCGGACTGGAAGGCCAACAGCAAGGCGACCATCGCGAAGCAGCAGGCACAGTTTGTCCACGCGGCGGAGCTGGGCCTGTTCAAGATCATGTCCAAGATGGGGATCTCGACGATCTCCAGCTATCGCGGCGCGCAGATCTTCGAGGCGCTCGGGCTGGCGAAGGAGGTGGTCAACCACTGCTTCGTCGGGACGGTCTCGGATGTCGGCGGCGTCGGGTTCGCGGAGATCGGCACGGACCTTCTCGGGCGGCATGGTGCGGGCTACCCCCAGCCGATCACCGAAGGCCCGGCCGCGAAGCGTGGCCGGCTGCCTGACTACGGCTTCATCCGCTTCCGCCGCGAGGGCGAGTATCACGCCTTCCAGCCGCTGGTGGTGCGGGCGCTCCATAGTGCCGCGCGCAACGACGACTACGAGGCGTACCAGCAGTTCAGCAAGCTGGTGCATGCCCGCATCCCGATGACGGTGCGTGACCTGCTGGAGTTCAAGCCCGGCACGCCGATCCCGCTGCGCGAGGTCGAGTCTGTCGAGTCGATCCGCCGCCGTTTCGTCAGCACGGCGATGTCGCTTGGCGCGCTCTCGCCAGAGGCGCACCGCACGCTGGCTGTGGCGATGAACCGCATCGGCGCGCGCTCGAACTCGGGCGAGGGCGGCGAGGATCCGGTCAACTACGTGCCGGATGCACATGGCGATCTCGGGCACAACAAGATCAAGCAGGTGGCCTCGGCGCGCTTCGGCGTGACCGCCGAGTACCTGATGATGGCCGACGAGATCGAGATCAAGATGGCGCAGGGGGCCAAGCCCGGCGAGGGCGGCCAGCTGCCCGGGGCCAAGAACAACGACCTGATCGCGAAGCTCCGGTTCACGATCCCTGGTATTACCCTGATCTCGCCGCCGCCCCACCACGACATCTACAGTATTGAAGACCTCGCCCAGCTGATCTACGACCTGAAGATGACCAACCCGCGCGCCCGCGTCGGCGTCAAGCTGGTGGCCTCGGCAGGCGTTGGCACCATCGCGGCGGGCGTCGCGAAGGCGTACGCCGACTACATCCTGATCAGCGGTCATGACGGCGGGACCGGCGCTTCGCCGCTCTCGTCGATCAAGAACACCGGCTCGCCGTGGGAGCTTGGCCTCGCCGAAACCCAGCAGACGCTGGTGCTCAACGAGCTACGCGGGCGGATCACCCTCCGCACGGACGGCGGCCTCAAGACCGGGCGGGATGTGGTCGTTGCGGCCATGCTCGGCGCGGAGGAGTACGGGTTCGGGACGGCGGCCGTCGTGGCCATCGGCTGCGACATGGCGCGCGCCTGTCACCTGAACACCTGTCCGACGGGCGTCGCGACGCAGGATCCGGTCTACCGGGCCAAGTTCGACGGCACCGCCGAGATGGCTGTCCACTACTTCACGCACGTCGCGATGGAAGTCCGCGAGATCCTGGCCTCGCTCGGCTTCCGCAAGCTGGACGAGATCATCGGGCGGCCGGAGCTGCTGGCCGAGCGCACGCTGCCCGAGGGTGACCGGGGCCGCCTGCTCGACCTGACCCCGATCCTGACGCGGGTCGATCCGACTGGCTCCCGCCCACGCCTGCACGTCCAGAATCGGAACATCCGCCCCACGGATACGGCGCTCGATCCTGAGATCGTCCGCGACGCTCAGGATGCGTTGGAGACGGGCAAGCGGGTGACGCTGCCGTACACCATCCAGAACGCTCACCGGACGGTTGGCGCACGGCTGGCCGGCGAGATCGCGCGGCGGTACGGCAGCACGGGGCTGCCAGATGGCACCATCGAGCTGCGCTTCAAGGGCAGCGCCGGCCAGAGCTTCGGCGCCTGGGCCACCAACGGCATGCGTATGGTGCTGGAAGGCGAGGCGAACGACTACGTGGCGAAGGGCCTCTGCGGCGGCGAGATCGCCATCATGCCGTCCGCCGAGGCCAGCTTCGAGCCGCACGAGAACGTGATCCTCGGCAACACGACGCTCTACGGCGCGACCAGCGGCAGGCTGTTCGCCAGCGGGCGGGCCGGCGAGCGGTTCGCGGTGCGGAACAGCGGCGCGACGGCGGTCGTCGAAGGCACCGGCGACCACTGCTGCGAGTACATGACGGGCGGCACCGTCGTGGTGCTGGGCGAGACCGGCCGCAACTTCGCGGCCGGCATGTCGAACGGCGTGGCCTACGTCTTCGACCCGGACAATACGCTGCCGGAGCGGTACAACCCCGAGATGGTGCACCTCGAGCGGGTCATGGAGCTGGACCACCTGGAGCAGCTCTACGCCCTGATCGACGAGCACTTCGCCAAGACGGGCAGCCCGCGCGCGCGCCTGATCCTCGACGCCTGGGAGTCGTACCGGACCCAGTTCTGGCAGGTGGTGCCAGGCGCGCGTCCGTACCCCGACCCGGCTCTGGAGCAGGCACGGGTGGGAGCACGCGCCGAAGAGGGCAAGTTCGAGCGAGCGTAAGCGGCACAGACGAAGGGCGGGACTCCGGTCCCGCCCTCACGAGTTTCAGGGGGAAGCCCTCACCCCCCAGCCCGCTGCGCGGCGCACATATCGGCTGCGCCGACATCGTCGCCCGGTGCGCGGGAGAGGGGGAGTGGGCGATCGACAGTTCGAAAGTGGCGCTCTGGGCGATGCAAGACCCATGCACACGAACACGAGGGCGGAACACGCTCTGGGAAATCCCGCCGGCTTTGGCTGTGCGATTCAGGTACCCGCTCCCCCTCTCCCGCGCACAGGGAGAGGGGGCTGGGGGGTGAGGGCCTCAATAGCATGAGTGAGACAATCAACGTTGGACTGCTGGGACATGGCGTCGTCGGTGGCGGTGTCGCGCGGACGCTGCGGGACAAGGCCGACACCATCGCACGGCGGGTCGGGCGGCAGGTGGCCCTGAGCGGCGTGCTCGTCCGCGACCGGAGCCGGCATCAGGACGCCGGGTGGCTGAACATCACCACCAACCCGGACGATGTGCTGAACGACCCGGACATCCACATCGTCGCCGAGATGATGGGCGGCGAGCAGCCTGCCCACGAGTACATCCTGCGGGCCATCGCCAACGGCAAGCACGTCGTCACCGCCAACAAGGAAGTGATGGCGAAGCACGGGCCGGCCATCGTGGCGGCAGCGGCGGCGAAGGGGCTCGACGTGGCCTACGAGGCGAGCGTCGGCGGTGGCATTCCGGTCATCGGGCCGTTCAAGCTCGATCTGCTGGCCAACGACATCTCGCGGGTCTCGGCCATCATCAACGGGACCACCAACTACATCATCACGCGGATGAGCACGGCCGGCCTGGACTTTGGCACGGCGCTCCGCGAGGCCCAGGACGCCGGCTACGCCGAGGCTGACCCGAAGAACGACGTGGAAGGCATCGACGCCTCGTACAAGCTGGCGATCCTCTCGACGCTGGCCTTTCATGCGAGGGTCCATCCGGATCAGGTCTACCACGAGGGCATCACCGGCCTGAAGCCGTCCGACTTCCGCTACGCCCGTGAGCTTGGGTATGCCATCCGCCTGCTCGCCATCGCCAAGCTGGTGAACGGCGGCCTGGAGGCGCGGGTCCACCCGACGTTCGTGCCGGTCGGCAGCATGCTGGCCAGCGTGGACGACGTGTACAACGCCGTCCAGGTCGAAGGCGATCTGGTGGGCCGGATCCTGTTCTACGGGCGCGGGGCCGGGGCCGGCCCGACTGCCAGCGCCGTCGTGGCTGACCTCATCGACCTGGCGCAGCGGATCGTCGGCGGCGCGATCCGCCCGACCGTCGCCACCTACGACGACTCGATCTCCGTTCACCCGATGGACGACGTGCACAGCCGCTACTACATTCGGCTGGTGGCGACGGACCGACCGGGCGTGATCGCGAAGATCGCCGGCATCTTCGGGCAGCGGAACATCAGCCTGACATCCGTGATCCAGAAGGAAGACGTGCTGGTCGAGGATGGGCAGCGGGTGGCCGAGATCGTGTTTATGACGCACGCGGCCCACGAGGCAGCCGTCCAGCAGGCGCTGGCGGAGATCCGCCAGCTCGACGTGGTGGATCAGGTCGGGAGCGTCATCCGCGTCGAGGACTGAACCAACGCCAGGGCGGAATCCACACGCTGCGCTAGCGTGTGTGCGTGGGCACGGCAGGCGGCGCGAGCATCCCGAGGCTGATTGCGCGGGCCACGGCTTCCGTGCGGTTTGCCGCGCCGAGCCGCGCGATGATCCGCTCGACGTGCGCCTTCGCCGTGCGCGTGCTGACCGTCAGCGCCAGCCCGATCTGCTGGTTGGTCTTGCCGAGCGCCACCAGCCGCAGTACCTCGTGCTCGCGGGCCGTGAGGCTCACGCCGGCCCAGGATGGTGCTTCGACCAGTTGATGGAGTGCCTGGGCCGCCAGTTCCTGATCCAGCACCAGATCGCCGGTCAGGACGCGCCGCAGCGCGCCAAGCACCTCGGCACGCGTCGCCGTCTTGACGAGGAACGCCGCCGCGCCGGCCTCGACGGCACGGCGCAGCGCGCCCGGCTCCTCCTGGCCTGTCAGGATCACGATGCGGGTATCCGGGCACTCCTGCCGAATCTGCCGTGTGGCCATGATGCCGTCGAGGCCCGGCAACCGCAGCTCCATCAGTACGAGATCGGGCCGCAGCCGCCGGCAGAGCGCTACCGCCTGGTGGCCGTCTCCGGCTTCGGTGACGACTTCGAACTCAGGCTCGCCGGCCAGGACGCCCCGGATGCCTGCCCGTGGGATGTCGTGCGGGTCCACAACAATGACGCGGGCCGGGTACGGCACCGCGCGCACGCCATCCGATGCGCGCGGCCGCGCAGCGCGTGATCCAGAGGGCGCTGGCGTGGCCGGCGTCTGCCCGGCCGCGCGCCGGCTCGCGGCCAGCCCGATGACGGGACGACTGTCCCCGAGAAGAAGGCTGGCCAGCACACGTTCGCTGGGCTGAGCGCGCGAAGCCATGTCCCTTTGTAGCGTCAGCAGGATTGCGACGGCAAGCCGCGGTGCGCCTGTCAGAAACATTGGAGAGCCTCAGATGAGCCCGCGCACTGCAATCGCAGAGGCGGCAGGCTGAGTGGCCTGCCGCCTGAGGCGGGGGCAGCAGTGTTGCCCCCGATCCCTCCCGCCGACACGACGATTAGTTGACCGAGCTCTTGCCTCCGCCAACGAACTTGTCCACGCTGCCCTCCCGACCGGCACGCACGTCATCCTATTAGTGCGATAGATACTCTTGCTTCCATGCATAATTGCGACACCTCGCGCACACGGCGTGCGGGGTGTCGTCAGGTATGTCCCGTCTGGGCCGTCGTCGGGGCTGGCCTTCCTGCTGAGCGTGCGCCCTCAGGAGTCTCGCAGCCGACGCGGCAGCGGCCCTACGGATGATGTAGTCCAGATGTGGCAACCCTGCGCGTCGAGTATGTTCGCTGAGGACGCGATCTTGAATCGTCCATATGGACACATACTCAGTCCGAATGGTCATGCTAACGATTTCACAACCCGATTGCTACCGCCGCGTTCTGTCACCGCATCTCTTCATGCGGACTTTGCGCCGTCACCACCCTGGTGCGGGGCGCACGGGACCACGGCGGAGGGGGTGCGCTCCCACGGCCTCTCGGCCGACTCTCCCGCTGTCACCACCTCGGCAGGCCACGGCGCGCGCCCGGTTGACGTCCAGCCTCGATTGCATACAATATGCAACCAGGTAGTATGAGGGAGCGTCCATGGGTACCTTCTACGACGACTGGCTTGACGACTCCGAGCGCATGGAGAACTTTGTCGAGGAGGCCCCGCGCGTCTCCAAGGGCAAGGAGCTCGACTGGGTCTCCACCCGCCAGGACGCCAGGGCCGCCCTGATGATCTCGCCGGAGACCGGCTTTCCGACTGGCGGCAGCCTCATGATGAAGGCGGAGATCCCCGTCGGCTGGCACACCGGCAAGCATGTCCACGGCGAAGAGGCCATCTACGTCGAGAGCGGAACCGGGTTCATCGTGATCGGCGAGGAGCGCTTCAACTTCGCGCCCGGCACCGCCATCCACGTCCCGTTCCGCGCCGAGCACCAGTTCTTCAACACCGGCGACGTGCCGGTTGTCTACATCAGTGGTATGGCCTGGCCGCTGGAGAAGGCGACCCACATGGGCCGCATGATCCAGATCGAGGACGCCGGCCCGAACGATGCCGCCGCCGTCGCCGCTGCCCCCGCCGAGGAGTCGCAGTACTGGAAGAAGGACGGCCGCCGCATCACCATGCACGTCGACCAGTACGAGGTCTCCAGCGAGAACAAGCACGGCGCCACCTACTTCCTGATGGGGCGGAACGGCAACAAGAACGGGTTCCGGGCCACCGCCACCGCCGTCAGCTCGATGTTCGTGGAGCTGCCCCGCTCCAAGAGCCACAGCCACGCCCATCCCGAGGCGTACCTCTACGCGCTCAAGGGCAACGGCTACTCGGAGATCGGCGGGCGCAACTTCGTCTGGGAGCAGGGCGACGCCGTCCACGTGCCGCCCGGCATGATGCACCACCAGCACTTCAACCCGACCGATGAGGAGACCCGTGAGCTCCGCTTCGAGTTCGGGGTGCGCTACTGGTTCACCGATCAGTGGGATGGCTTCCAGACCATCGACCGGCACCTCCGCCCCACGCCGCTCGACGAGTAGAGCATCGATTGCCGTTCCCGGCTGCCGCCGAGCCATGAC
The DNA here is from genome assembly GCA_020850535.1 of Chloroflexota bacterium. Taxonomy (NCBI): domain Bacteria; kingdom Bacillati; phylum Chloroflexota; species Chloroflexota bacterium. The sequence continues at coordinate 268 of JADZEM010000224.1, read as the reverse complement.
GGCTCGGGGCGGCCAGCTCGGCGCCACTCCTGCCCAGCGCGCAGCCCCCGGCGCCCCCCGCGACCTGTCTCAGCGGCCACCCGGCCGCCCGTGGAGGAACGACTCATGCCAAAACTGACCCTTGGCTACAAGGCGTCGGCGGAGCAGTTTGCGCCGCGCGATCTCCTGAACTTCGGCGTGGCCGCCGAGCAGAACGGCTTCGACAGCGTGGTGGTCTCGGACCACTACCAGCCCTGGAACCACACCGACGGCCACGCGCCGCACTCGT
>JADZEM010000223.1 GCA_020850535.1 Chloroflexota bacterium | reverse complement strand
CGTATGTTGAGCGCGTCGTGCCGCCGCGTCGGGGCTTGAAAGCCCCGCCTACGATCCTGCAGTCGCTGCGCGACGCTGTAGTCTCACCAGTCCCTGTCCGTGCCCGGTGTCCGTCGCGCAGCGACGGTGTGACTGTAGGCGGGGACTTCAGTCCCCGACCGCCCGTTCCATGATGCTTCGGGGACACCAATCAACATGCAATCGCCCTGGTCTCGTCCTCCGCGCCGAGCTGGCTGCCCCTTCCGCCTACTGCAGTGCGAACCAGATGCCGCGCTCGCCCACGAAGTTGTAGTTCCAGACCAGGAAGGCCGGACGGTTCACCGGCAGCTCAAAGATCAGCCAGCCGTTGACGTAGTTCTTCGGGAAGATGTCGGCGCGCGGGCGGAACTCCAGCTCCGTGTGCAGCAGCTGCGCCGTGTCGCTCAGGCGCTCGTCGGTGGCCGTCGCCTTCCAGTCCGCCTCGGAGATCGTGTACGCCTGGTTCTCGGGGCCTGCGATGTACTGCTGCCCGACGTAGACTCCGACATACCGGGCGCCGGCGCGCGGCGGACGGTTGAAGCGGTTCAACTGCTGAACCATCGTCGACGCGTCCTGCACGACCTCGATAACCGTCAGGTCGAACTGGCTGGTCAGGCCGGTGCGGTCGATGGTGCAGGAGCAGGTGACGCCGAGCGGGATCGGCCGCTGCTGCGTCAGCCCAAGCTCGATGTTCGGCACGACGACCCGCCGGGCCGCCGGCGTAAAGCCGCCATCGAAGGCATCGCGCGGCTCGTCCTGCACGGCGAGACGCGGCATCACGATCTGCCGCGGCGCGCCAGCCTCGTCAGCCGCCCCGGAAGCCCCCGAGCCCGCGCCGAGGGCCGGCGTCGCGGTGAGCGTCGAGATCGCCAGGGTCAAGACGAGCGCCGTCGCCCCAAGCCGCCCCACGAGCCGTCGGAAGCTCGTCGGCCGCGCTGGGGATGCCTGATCGACGTGTGGGCGGCCGTCGCGGCCTGCCGCAAGGAAGGGAGATGTCGGGCCAATGCTCACGATGATCCGTCCTGCGCTGCCGCTCGTACTGTCTGGACCGTGCCCCACGGCGCGCGGCTCCAGCGTACCACGAAGGAGGATCGCCGGAAAGGTGTCCCAGCGCAGCGGGACGAGGGTTGGCAGGTTTCGTGCCCGTTCCCTGACCCGCCGAAGGCCGCGCGTCAGGTGGTCGCCAGTCTCCAGCGAGACGGGCACAGCGACGACGGGTGCGGCGACATCGGTGACCATCGTGGAGACCTCCCGCTGGGGAGAGTGTAGCGTCGAGAGCGACAGCCCCGGCCAGCACGCCCGGCCCCATGGCAGGGCAATCGCATGTTGATGTCGTCGTGCCGCCGCGTCGGGGCTTGAAAGCCCCGCCTACCATCCTGCAGTCGCTGCGCGACGCTCCAGGCTCGCCAGCCCCAGCCGTTCCCTGCGGCCGTCGCGCAGCGACGGCGTGACTGTAGGCGGGGACTTCAGTCCCCGACCGCCCGTTCCATGATGCTTCGGGGACACCAATGAACATGCAATCGCCCTGATGCTGCTACCAGTGCAATCGTATGTTGATGTCGTCGTGCCGCCGCGTCGGGGCTTGAAAGCCCCGCCTACGATCCTGCAGTCGCTGCGCGACGCTCCAGTCTCACCAGTCCCTGTCCGTGGCCGGTGTCCGTCGCGCAGCGACGGTGTGACTGTAGGCGGGGACTTCAGTCCCCGACCGCCCGTTCCATGATGCTTCGGGTACACCAATGAACATGCAATCGCCCGGGGCCCGATGGCCGGCAGGCACGCCCGGCGCGCTACTCCGCGACGAGCCGCAGCGCAGCCACCACGTGGGCCGGCGACAGCGGCTTGATCAGCGTCATCGTCGGTCCGAGACCGGCCTGACGCCCCCGCAGCGCATCCTGCTGGTCGGCGCTCATCAGGATCGTCACCGTCTTCGGGTCGCGCTCGCGGATCAGGCGCGCCAGCTCGATACCGCCCAGCCCCGGCAGGTGGACTTCCAGAAAGACGTGGCTGAACCGTTCCTCGGACACCGCTTCGATGGCCGTCACGCCATCCGCGGCCTCGCGGACGCTGTGCCCCTGGGCCGTCATCATCTCGCCGAGCGTGGCACGGTGAAAGGCGTCGTCGTCCACGATCAGCACCGACGCCGCACTGACCGGCCGCGCAGCCGGCACAACAGCGCGCCCCTCGCCCCGGTCCATCGACGCGCGGGACTCGACCGAGCTGGCCGTCGGGTTGCCGTTGCCGTTCTCCGGGCCACGCAGCAGGGCCAGCGCCCGCCGGACCTGCTCGGCGCGGAACGGCTTGGGGATCACCGTGATCGGGAAGGCATCCGTCCGATACAGCGCCACCAGGTCGTCCGGGTACGCGCTCACGACGATGAAGATCGTGCTGGGATAGCGGGGCCGCGCGCGCCGCAGCAGCTCGATGCCGTCCATGGTCGGCATGCGGAGATCGGTGAACACCAGGCTGACCGGCTCTGAGCCGAGGACGTCCAGCGCTTCCAGCCCGTTGGCCGCCTCGAGCACGCGGAAGCCAGCATAGGCGACGTGCTCCACCAGCACCGACCGAACCCGCGCATCGTCGTCCACGACCAGCACGGTGTCTGCGCCGCGTGGGTCGGTGACGAACGTCCCCCGCCCGTGCTCAACCGAGACGTAACCTGCCCGTCGCAACAGCTCGATGGCGTGACGGACCGTGAGCAGCGCTACCCCATACTCAGCCGCGAGCGCCGGCTGGCTCGGCAACTGAGCCCCGTGCACCAGTTCGCCACGCTCGATCCGCGCACGCAGATCAGCATAGACACGCTGGTACGGACGGGGTTCTGAGACAGGCTCGGACATCGCTGCACCTCGTCGGCGTATGGCGGCTATCGAGTTCTCGCGGTGGTGCGCCTCCCGAACGGGCGAGCGCCTATCTTGATCTGTCGCGCTGACACGACACGGCTCGTCGGCGGTAGTATACCGTCCCGCGGGTCAGGTGGACAGGGTATGTGCATGTTGCCATACTGACACCCCTGCTCTGACGCGACGTTCAGGCTGGCGCGAGGTTGCGGCCATGGATCTGACGACCCCCCGTCGTGTGATCTTCGATACCGACCCTGGCGTAGACGACGCCCTGGCGCTCTTCTTTCTGCTGCGCTCGCCTGAGCTGACACTGGATGCGGTCACCACCGTCTACGGTAACGTGGATGTCGAGCAAACGACACGCAATGCACTGATTTTGTTAGATGTCGCTGGACGGCCAGACATCCCGGTGGCGGCAGGCGCAGGCCGCCCGCTGATGCGCCCACCGCGCCTGAGCGGCGTGGTGGTGCATGGCGACAACGGCCTGGGCGGGGCCGTCCTGCCGGAGCCGAGCCGTGGCGTCGTGCCGCGGCGGGCCGCCGAGCTGATCGTCGAGCGCGTGATGGCCGCTGCCCCCGGCGAGATCACCATCATCGCCGTCGGGCCGCTCACGAACATCGCCCTGGCGACCAGCCTGGAGCCGCGCATCGTCGAGCGGGTACACGAGCTGATCGTCATGGGCGGCGCGGTGACGGTGCCGGGCAACGTCACGCCCCTGGCCGAGGCCAACATCCACAACGACGCCGAGGCCGCCGCCATCGTCTTCTCGGCGGGCTACAAGCTGGCGTTGATCGGGCTGGACGTGACCCTCAAAGCCTTGATCAGCCCGGCCCAGGTCGAGACGATCCGGCAGCACGGCGGCCGGGTGGGCGAGTTCACCCACGCCGTCAGCAGCCACTACGGCCAGCACTACATCCGCCGCACCGGCTGGCCCGGCTTCCCGATGCATGACTCCGCCGCCATCCTGTACGCCATCGATCCAGGCTACTTCACATCGGAGCGCTGGTACCTGGAGGTCGAGACCCACAGTCCGCGCGCCTACGGGATGGTGATGGCCGACCGTCGAGGCCGCTGGGGGCAGCCGCCGAACGCCGACGTGCCCCTGGAGATCGACAGCGCGCGGTTCCTGGACCTGTACATGGAGCGGCTCGCCCGCCCGGAGTAGCTGCCGTGCCAGTGGCAGCACCCGGGCTGGACACGCCGGCTGGGCGCAAGAAGCGGGTGAACGACACGACCGATCGCCAGCCTTGCCGTCCACCCGCTGCGTGACCGTGCTGGTACTGCGCCTACCACGATCACGCACCAGTCGCTGATGCACGTCGCGTGCCAGCCCACAATCCGGCGCTTGTGGGCTCGTATCGTACGTGGGGCTTGCAGGCTGCACGTGGCCCAGAGGCGACAGACGCCCCACCGGCGGCTGAGGCGACCGACGCGCCTGGCGGCCCTCGCCGTGCGAGCGACCTATCCCGTGCTGGCTGCCGGCTGCTCATCCCGCAGCTCGAACACCGGCACGGGCTGTTCGCGCCCCTTCACCTGCACGTCGCCGTGCCCGATCTTCGTCACGGCGATGCCGTCGAGCCGGTCGGCCACCATCTCCGAGACCAGCAGCCGCGAGCCGAACTGCTTGTTCAACTGCTCCAGGCGCGAGGCCAGGTTCACCACGTCCCCGATGATCGTGTACTCCTTACGCGCCGACGAGCCGACGTTCCCGGTCACGGCCTCGCCGGCGTGCAGCCCGATGCGGATCGTCGTCGGCGCGATCGTCCCGCGCATACTCATGGTCTCGACGGCGTGCAGCATCTCCAGGGCCGCGGCCACGGCGTTCCGGCAGTCCTGCGCGTCCTCGATGGGCGCGCCGAAGACGGCCATGAAGCCGTCGCCCAGAAACTTGTTGACGATCCCCTGATGTCCGTTCACCGAGTCGATGAGGACCGGAAACAGCGAGTTCAAATAGGCCACGACCTCCTCGGGCCGCTTGTTCTCCGAGAACGTGGTGAACCCCTGAATGTCCAGGAACATCACGCAGACGTGCCGGACCTCGCCGCCGATCTCGACATCCTGGGTCAGCAGCCGCTCGACCACGGCCGGCGAGACGTGCTGCCCGAACATCCCGATGACCCGGTTCTGCTCCTCAACGCTCCTGAGCGCCCGCACGAACTGCCGCTTGATTTGGAGGCTGACGATCCCGGCCGCCAGCCCGGCCCCCAACAGCAGACCGATCCGCATGCCGTGATTCATCTGCGCGCTGAGGATCGGATCGACGGTCTCCACCTGCGGCTGGCTGAGCAGGACGAGCCCCAGGATGCCGTACTGCGCAGCGGCAGTCAGGCCCGTGAACAGGCAGAGCCAGAAGTCCAGACGCAGCGTCGCCAGGATGATGAAGACGAAGTAGGCCCAGGCCGGCGGAGCGAACAACGCATAGGCCGGGCTGCTCACCTCAACCCCGAAGATCATCGCCGCCGTCGGGAAACTGATCTCGACGAAGGCGTTCAGATAGCGCATCACCTTCGGGACTGTCTTGCCGCGCCGGAGCGCATAGGTCAGTCGGAGCAGCACCAGCAGCTCGTACCCGATGATCGCCGCCCCGAGCGACCCGAGCAGGGCGATGTGCAGGGCCGCACCCATCTGCGCCTCGATGGCCTGCGGGAAGACCAGCCAGATGAACGCCCAGCGCAGGTAGATCGCACCGAACAGCGCCACCACGACGACGATCCGCAGGCGCTCGCTCTGGAGCACCTCGCGGCCGAAGGCCGCCTCAAACGAGGCCGAATCGGTCGATGGAGACGTGACCGTCGTCGTCATGGCTGGCCCCTCGGGATGTGCAGCGCTGCGCCGGCGGCCAGCTACGCGGAGATCGAGGGTGCGCGCAGCGGCTGTGCGTCGCCATTGTGGCACACCACCCGAACCGCGCGGGACGCGTCCCCCGGCCAGCAGGCGGGCGGCAGGCTACGGTGCGACAACCCACACTTCGACGGCGTCGAAGACGGCGTCGCTGCGACGGCGGCCTTCCGCAACGACGTAGTCGCCCAGGTGGATGCTGGGGCAGAGGTCGCCGCAGCGTAGGCGGACGGTCAGATACCCGGTGGCGGCCGAGATCACGATCAGCGGATCAGCGGGATCCTGGAACACCGCCACGACGCTCCCCTGGCGCTGCCCGTCGCCGCGCGGCGTCCCCGTCCCCGGCTGGCCGCCGGCTGGCGGGCGCGCCGGCACGATGGCAGTGGTGTCGGCGTCGCGCTCGGCAGGCTGGACGGGGCTGGCGATGTCCTGCGCGCGGCCCAACCCGAAGGCAGGCACAGGCGACGCACTCGCATCGCCCGTGCTGCTGCCGGCGAGCGTCAGCGCCAGGAGTGCCGCCAGCCCACCCAACAGCGACCGTCTGACCTGCGCCACGACCGACCGCCTCGGAGCGGACGCCTGCTGCTGACCGTGCAAGGTCGCCCATACAGCCATCAAACGGGAATTCCTCTGACTGCCTCGCAGGATACCAGCGAGTCGCCACCTCGTCAACCCGGGCGTTGGCTGTGGATTGGGCTGTGGACCGGGCCGGGCGCACCCTGGCGTCGATGCGCCGCTAGCCCGTCGAGCGGGCGGCGATCTCCCTGAACGCCTGCGCCCGTTCCTCATCTGGCGGGCAGCGATTCAACTGCGAGCGCACGCCGTAGCCGGCGATCGCCTCGTTGGCGAGCAGGGTGATCAGCTCCGCGCGGGTCTCCCGGTACTCGGCATCGTGATAGAGATTGTGCAGCTCGGCCGGGTCACCCTGCAGGTCGTACAGCTCGCCGTCGCCGTCGCCGTACTGGCCGAGCTTCCACCCATCCGTTCGGACCATCGCGCGGTCGTCCACGTACGAGAACACCGCGTCACGGTGGCCCAGGGAGGGATCGGCGAGGACCGGCTGCAACGCGCGGCTCTGGCAGGGCGAGGGCAGCGGCAGCCCGAGATGCTGCAGGATGGTGGCGGCGATGTCGGTGGTGTCCACCAGGGCCGAGCTGCGCCCGCCGGGCGTCACGCCTGGGCCACGGGCCAGCAGCGGAACGCCGACCATCGACTCGTAGAAGTAGTTCTTGAAGATCAGCCCATGATCGCCCAGCGCGTCGCCGTGGTCGCTGGAGAAGATGATCAGCGTGTCGTCCAGCACGCCGGCCTCTTCCAGCGCCGCCAGCAGCTTGCCAACTTGCCGGTCCACATGCGTGATCTCGGCGTAGTAGTGCGCCCGGATGCGGCGGATCTGCTCGGGCGTCAGATGGCTGTAGTCCATCTGGAACAGCGGATTATTGAGCGTGCCGGCAAACGCCGTGCGCTGGGCCGCCGGCCGATCCTGCAAGTCTTCGACCGAGCCAACCGGGTCCGGTATCGGCGCATCCAGGTAGAGGTCGGCCAGATCGGCCGGCGGGTCGTACGGATCGTGCGGGCTGTTGAAGCTGACCCACGCGAAGAACGGCTCGCTCGCGTTCGCGCGCAGCCACTCCGCGCCACGGTCGCCGATGTAGCTGTCCAGGTGCAGCGGCTCAGGGAGGTTGCTGGCGGCGGCCCCCATCCCCTCGTGATAGCCGGGCATGGACGGGGGGTGAATGCGCTCCTGGCCCTGCGCTTCGAGCCAGAGAGTGTAATCGTCGCGCCGATAGTAGTGGCGCTTGTCCTCGGCCGAGATGCGATCCGTGAAGCCGTGCGGGTCGTCCCAGGGGTAGAAGTGCATCTTGCCGATGGCCGCCGTCTTGTAGCCGGCCGCCGTGACGGTCGGCGCCCAGGGCTGCACGGGCGGCGTGAACCAGACGTGGTTGTCCAGCACGCCGTGAACGTGCGGCGAGAGGCCGGTCAGGATGGCGGCGCGAGCCGGCTGGCAGAGCGGCGCGGGTGTGTAGGCGCGGGTGAACGCCGCGCCCTCCCGCGCGATGCGCTCCAGGTTCGGCGCCTGGACAAACTCCAGCCCGTAGACCGGGAGGCTGTCGCGCCGCTGCTGGTCAGCGGTGATGAACAGGACGCGCGCGTTCCTGGGTGGGGAGGGCGCGGACGGAGGGGGTGGCGGGACGCTCAACGGGATACCTCCAGAGCGGGTGATGGCGCATCACCCGCCGGACATGCGTGCATCAGCCGACAGACGCCCGGTGGAGCACCCACCAGTCTTGCAGGTTGTAGTCGAGGTTCTGGACGTTCGCCTTCGCCACGTAGTGGCCGGGGTCCGTGGCCACGTCCATGATGAACGCCTCGTCCAGCAGCAGGCGGTTCATCTCGCCGTACAGGGCCTTCAACTTCGCCTCGTCGGCCTCGGTCTGCATGGCGGCGGTCAGGCGGGTGTACTCCGGCGAGGTGAAGTTTGAGGCGTTCTGCGCCCGGAACGGGAACGCCTGCACGAAGAGGGCCGCCGGCGTCCTGTTCGAGAAGCCGTGGCCGTGGGTGAAGAGGCCGCCAAACTTCCCCTCGTTGAGGGTCCGCTGGAAGACGGTGTTCTCCTGGCTCTGCACCTGAATCTTGACGCCGATCTGCCCAAGGTCCGACTGGAGGATCTCCACCAGCTTGCCGTTCGTGGCGGTGCGCTGCGTGTTGAAGGTCAGCGGCACCTCGAACCCGCCGCTCATGCCGGCCTGCGCCAGCAACGCCTTCGCCTTCTCCAGGTCGAACGGGACGCTGCTCGCCAGCGCCGCGTCGAAGGCCGGTGAGAACGTCGGCCAGGGCAGCGTCGTCGCCCGCCCGATGCCGTTCATGGCGGTCTGGTTGAAGCGCGTGCGATTGATCGCGAGGTTGATCGCCTGGCGGACTTCCTTCTTGTCGAGCGGCGCTTTCGTCACGTCGGCAGCCACGTAGACGTAGCCCGAGCCGCTCTCCATCACCACCGCCTGGTACTTCGAGTCGTTCCGCAGACGCACGAAGTCCTGGGCCGACAGGCGAAGCGCCGCGTGGTGCTGGCCGGCCTCGAACTGCACGGCCATCGACTGGATGTCCCCGATGATCGTCGTCTCGACCCGGTCCACCAGCGGCATGCCAGCCTGCCAGTACTTCGGGTTCTTCTCCAGCACGCAGCGCTCGTTTGGCGTCCACTCCTTCCAGAGAAACGGCCCGGTGCCGATCACCTTGCCGCTGGCGATATCGCCCACCGTGTCGCGGTCCACGATCAACATCGTGTCGAGCATGTCAAAGATGGCGCGGTACGGGGCGTCGAACCCGAGGCGGACGGTCAGGCGATCCGGCCGCTCGATGGTCTTCACCAGCAGCGACGAGCCGCGCATCTGCGATCCAACGGCCGGCTCGCGAAGGCGGGTGATGTTGAACTCGACGTCCTCGCTCGTGAACTCGCGCCCGCTGTGAAACGTGACGCCCGAACGCAGCTTCAGGGTCAGGCTCTTGAAGTCGGGGCTCCACTGCCACGTCTCGGCGAGGGCCGGCTGCGCCTGCAGGTTGCGGTCGAAGCGGATCAGCGTGTCCCAGACTGAGAGTGCGATGGGCGCGTTGCTGCCCAGCAGCAGGTGCGGCTCACGCGGGGCAACATCGCTGGTCTGGAGCAGCCGCAGCACCCCGCCCGGCTTCCCGACGGCCGGCGGCTGCGCGGCGGCCGGCGCAGCAGGACTGGCGATGGACGGCGAGGCGCCGGCCACGGGGGAGCCGGCCGGCGCAGCGGCGGCCGGGGAGACGGCCGGAGCAGCCGCGGCCGGGGAGCCGGCCGCGGCAGCGGCAGCCGCCGGCGAGCCAGCCGGCCCGGCCGGAGCCTGCGCGGCCGGCGCCTGCGGGGCCGCCGTTGGCGTCGGCGGCTGGATCGGGGCGCAGGCGGCAAGCGGCACGGCGGCGAGTCCAATGCCCAGCAGGGCCACGCGGCGAACGAACGTGCGGCGACTGTGCCGCCTCGGGGTGGGGTGACGTGAGGTCACGGGGCTCTCCTCTCCATCAGCGCAGATGACTGAGGCGTGGGTCCAGGGCGTCACGCAGGGCGTCCGACAGGAAGTTCAGGCCGAGCAACAGCACGCTCAGCGCGATGCCCGGAAACACGGCGTACCAGGGCGCCTGCCGCAAGTACGTCCGGCTGGTGCTGAGCATCGAGCCCCAGGACGGCTCCGGCGGCTGGGTGCCCAGGCCCAGGAAGCTGAGGCCGGCTTCGAGCAAGACGGCGTAGGCCATCGCCAGGCTCAGTTGAACCAGCAGCGACGAGATCGTGTTCGGGAAGATGTGGCGGAAAATGATCGTGAGATCGCTGACGCCGATGCAGCGCGCCGCCTGGACATACTCGCGCTGCTTCTCGCCCAGCACCGACGCGCGGGTGATCCGCGAGAACTGCGGGATGCTGACGATGGCCAGCGCCAGCGCGGCGTTGGTGATCCCGGGCCCGAGCACCGCTGCCACGGCGATGCCCAGCAAGATCGCCGGGAACGCCAGCAGCGTGTCCCAGAGGCGCATGATGACGGCGTCGACCCAGCCGCCACGGTAGCCCGCCATCAGCCCGCTGGTGACGCCGACCACGCCGCCGATGGCGACGGCCAGCACCCCGACGAACAGGGAGATGCGCGAGCCGTAGATGATGCGGCTGAACAGGTCGCGTCCGTACTCGTCCGTCCCGACCCAGTACGTGGCCGACGGCACCGCAAGCTCTGCCCCCGGATGCTGGGCCAGCGGATCGTACGGCGCGACCAGCGGCGCGAAGGCCGCCGTCAGCAGCAGCGCCAGCATGGCGATCAGGCCGATCACGCCTGAAGGGCTACGCAGCAGGCGGCGGAGCGTCTTGACGTAGAAGTTCTCGGAGGCGCGCTTCCGCTCGGCGCGGGTAGCGCGCGGAAGCGCAACAGTCGTCGTCCCCTGCACGCCTCACCCCCTTCCGTGCGCGAGACGGATGCGCGGGTCGAGCACGCCGTACAGCACGTCCACGAACAGGTTGATGGCGATGAACGCCACCACCAGCAGCAACAGCGCGCCCTGCACCAGCAGGTAGTCGCGGTTGAGGACGGCCTGCAGCACCATCCGGCCGACGCCCGGCCACGCGAAGACGCTCTCGACGATGACCGCGCCGCCCAGCAAGCGCCCGAACTGGATGCCGAGCACCGTCACAATCGGGATCAGGGCGTTCCTGATGGCGTGCCGGCGCAGCACGATGGACTTCGCCAGCCCCTTGGCATTGGCCGTTCGGATGTAGTCTTCGTGCAACACTTCGAGCATCGAGGCCCGCGTGAAGCGCGAGAGCGTCGCCGCGATATGCAGGCCGAGCGTCAACGCAGGCAGCAGCAGCGTCTTCCAGGCCTCACCAGGATCGCTCAGGAACTCGACACGGCCGCCCGGCGGAAGCCACCCGAGCACGAGAGAGAAAACGATTACCATGATGATGCCGAGCCAGAAGTTCGGGATCGCCAGGGCAAGCCCGTTGACGATGGTGATGATCCAGTCGGGCGGCTGCTGCCGGCTGACCGCCGAGATGATCCCGCTCGGGATGCCGAGCACGACGGCGATCAGCAACGCCGCAACCGCCAGCTCGACGGTGGCCGGCAGCGCCGTGCGAATCAGCTGGGTCACCGGGAGACGGCTGACGTAGGACCGTCCGAGGTCGCCGGTCACGGCGTGCTGCACCCAGACGGCGTACTGGACCGGCAGGGGCTGATCCAGCCCCATATCGCGACGGACCGCTGCCACCACCTCGGGCGTGGCGTCCGGGCCGGCCAGCAGCAGGGCCGGGTCGCCCGGCACCAGGTGCAGCAGCAGGAACACGCCGATGGACGCCAGGATCAGCACGGGCACGGCCTGCGCCAGCCGCTGCAGGATGTAGGTGCTCAAAGTCCCCCCTCCACATCTCCAGTGTGAGGCCCGTGAGCATCAATGGCTGGACGCTCCGTCCTCCGTCGCCCAGGCACGCGTCAGTCAGGCAGGCCGCGGCGGCCGCTGGGCAATGCTTCGGCACGCGATGTCGCGTCGACAAAGCTGACGGCTACCCTGGTCACGCTGTCCTGGTACATATCGCCCTTCCCGTCGATCAGGTCGTTGAGCATGCCCGCCGCCACGGTTCCCAGCCCGTACGAGTCCAGGCAGACGAACGGCAACGACGGCGGATACAGGAACTCCCAGCGCCGGTCGCCGGTGCCGACAAGCTCGATATCTCGGACGGCGGCGTCGTCGGCGAACTGGATCAGCCGCATCGCCACCAGCGTGGACATCGCGCCGGCCGTGTAGATCGCCGTTGGCGGCTCGGGCAGCGCCAGCAGCTCCGAGACGACGCAATGGATGACGTCGGTCTGGAGGGTGGCGTCGATGTGGCGGACGAGGTGCGGCATCGGCTCGATCCCGAGCCGCTCGAAGGCCCCGTTCCAGTTGGCCTCATGGCCGCCCCAGTAGGCCGACCGGTACGGGAGCACCGCGCCGATCCGCCGGTGCCCGCGATCTGCGAGGTAGCGGAGCGCCGACGCAAAGCCACCGGGGAAATCGTGCTCGATGAGCGGGGCGCGCAGCCCCGGCACGGGTCGGTTCACCACCACCACGGGAGCGCCGGCCCGCTGGATCTGCTCGTAGGCGTCGAGTGGCGCGCCAGCCGAGTAGCTGATGACGCCGGCCACGCGCTCTTGCAGGAACAGATCCATGTAGATCTGCTCCTCGGCCGGGTCCGAGAACGTGGTGACGGTCTGTACCTGCCGGTTGACGGCGCGGCAGGCGAGCATGATGCCTTCGAGGGTCGCGACCCAGGTCGGGTTGTTGAACGTGGTGGCGCAGACGCCAACCGCGCTCGAATGCCCGACGCGCAGGCTCCGCCCGAGGCGATTCGGCTGGTACTTGAGGCGCTCGGCGGCCGCCAGCACCCGCTGCCGCGTCTCCTCTTTGACGGGATAGTCCGTGTTGGCCAGCACCCGCGAGACGGTCGCCACCGAGACGCCGGCCTCGCGAGCCACGTCGACGATGTACGCGGTCACGGCCGGTCAACCCGCGAGCAGCATCGCCCCGTCATGCGCCCCACCGTCCCCCAACACTCCAGCGCCATCGCCGTGCTCGCGCCGCCACGCGCAAGCTGCAGTAATCGATTACTGCCGGACCGCAGTGTACGGGCTGCCCGGAGGGATGTCAAGCCCGCGGCTGCGTCGTTGCGTCCCAGGGCGGCCGGCTGGCCTGGCTACGCCGCCAGCCCGATCCCGAACACGTTCGTCAGCCATGCCGAGATCAGCGAGAGGCGGTCGCTGAAGATCAGCAGGCCCATCCCCACCAGCAAGAAACCGCTCACCAGCTCCAGCGCGTACAGCCGGGCCTTGAGCGCCCTGAGCAGCGGCGCGGACGCCCCGAGCGCCAGCCCCGTCAGCACGAACGGGATGCCCAGCCCGAGCGCGTAGACGAACAGCAGCAACATCCCCTGGCCAACCGTCTGCTCCTGGCTTGCGAGCGCCAGCAGCCCGGCCAGGAACGGCCCGATACACGGCGTCCAGCCCGTCGCGAAGGCCGCCCCGAGCAGCAGCGCCCCGACGTAGGTGCCGTCCGCGCCGCCGTAGCTCAGGCGGCGCTGCTGGTAGAGAAACGGGATCCGGATCAGGCCGAGCGTGTGCAGCCCGAGGACGACCACCAGCAGCCCCGACAGGCGCAGAATGATGCCGTGGTAGGCGGCCACCGCCTGCCCGACAGCCGAGGCCGTCGCGCCCAGCGCCGTGAACACGACGGCCAGCCCCAGCACGAACGCCAGCGACCGTCCGAGGATGTGGGCGCGCATGGCGGCGGACTGCGGCCCCTGCAGCTCTTCCGAGGTCAGCCCCGTCATGTACCCGAGGTAGGCCGGCAGCAGCGGCAGCACGCACGGCGACACAAACGACAGGAAGCCAGCCCCCGCCGCCAGCAGCAGGGTCAGCGGGTTGAGCGCGAGGGCCGGTGCGTCCACGATCCGTCCGTATGGCGTCCGAGCAGGACGACGGCTACTTGACCGTCGCCGCGACGACGCTGCTGATCTCGGCGTGCAGCTCCGGGGTGGCCGCCGAGAGGATCGAATTGTGCGCCACCGTCCACGGCTCGCCAAACGCGCTGGTCACCACCGCGCCGGCCTCCTGGCAGAGCAACGCGCCCGCCGCGATGTGGACCGGCGACGAGATCTCGAAGAGGAGGTAGGCCGCCAGCCGCCCGGAGGCCACGTAGGCCATCGAGAGCGTCGTGCTGAGCATCCGCAGATCCCACTTATCAGCCTTGATGGCGGCGTAGGTGAAGTCCGCCCCGATATCTGGCCGCATGCCCTTCTTGCTGGTGCCTGCCGAGAAGCTCAGGATCAGCGAGTCGGCGCTGGCGTGGATCGGGTAGGGGCCGTTGCGCTTGACGATGTACGCGCCGCTGCCCTGCTCGGCGATGTAGCGCTCGCCAGTGCCGCCATCGCCGACGGCCGCCACCAGGAGCTGCCCATCCTTGACCAGGGCGACGTTGCAGGCGTACATCGGGATGTCGGAGGCGAAGTTGCGCGTCCCGCAGATCGGATCGACCAGCCAGTACGGGCGGTCGCCGATCTGGTCTTCGCCCCCGCGCTCCTCCCCGACGACCGTCCACTCGGGGTAGACGCTCAGCAGGCTGGCGCGGACCGCGTCCTCGACGGCCACATCGGTCGCGGTCACGAGGTCACGCCCGCCCTTCGAAGTGATCTGATCGGCGCCGGCCCGCCGCCGCATCAGCTTCAAGCCGGCATCGACGGCCGCCAGCGCTGCCCTGGTCTCGTCACGCATCTGCACGCGCCCACCTCCAGCCAGTGGCCTGCCCGCGGCGACGGCATCGTGGCCGGCGCAGGCGTCCCGCGCCTGATTATCGCCGACCAGCAGCGGACACGGGTCGGGGGGCTGCGGACGACGGACTGCAACATCGGCCGCGGGAGACGGGTGCCGGCGGCGGACACCGAAGACGGACGGCGTATCATCCGTGCATGGTCGAGCCAGCGCGCAAGGTCGTCGTCGATCTAGTCGTCGCCGTCGATCCGGCCCTGCCTGAGTCGCTCCATCGGCAGGTGTATCGAGCGTTGCGCGCCGCCATGCTGGAGCAACGGCTGAAGGCGGGCGCCAAGCTGCCGTCCACCCGGGCGCTGGCCCTGATGCTCGGGGTGGCGCGGAACACGATCCACGGCGCGTACGATCAACTGTTGGCCGAGGGCTACCTGGAAGCCCGGCACGGGTCGGGGACGTACGTGGCGGCGAGCCTGCCCGACGAGGCGTTCCAGCCGGGTGCAGACCGCGCCCGCCCTGGAAGTGAGTCACCAGAGAGCACGCTCCCTGGTGAGCCGCCTGTCACCGGCCGCCTCTCTGCCTGGGGCCGACGCGTGGTCAGCATCGGCGAGACCCCCTACCTCGGCGCGCCGGTCGCCCTGCCCTACGACTTCCGCCACGGCCGGCCGGACGCCACCCACTTCCCGTTGGCGGCCTGGCGGCGCATCGCCGGCCGGCAGCTTCGCCAGCTTGACCGCGATGACCTCTGGTACGGCCCGGCGGCCGGCCTGCCGGCTCTGCGCTCGGCCATCGCCGAGTACCTGGGACGGGCGCGCGGCGTCCGCTGCACCCCGGAGCAGGTCATCATCACCAACGGCACCCAGCAGGCCATCGACCTGATAGTGCGGCTGCTGATCGACCCTGGCGACGTGGTCGTCGTCGAAGACCCGTGCTACTCAGGCGCACGGCGGGTGTTCGCGGCCCAGGGAGCCGCCCTGATCGACGTGCCCGTGGACGAGCACGGTCTCTGTGTCGATCTGCTCCCCGAGACGCCGGCCCGGCTGGTCTACACCACGCCGTCGCACCAGTACCCGAGCGGCGCGACGCTGCCCGTGAGCCGACGGCTCGATCTGCTGCGCTGGGCCGAGCGCCAGGACGCCTTGATCGTCGAGGACGACTACGACAGCGAGTTTCGGCATGCCGGCCGGCCGCTGGAGGCGCTCCAGGGGCTGGACCGCTCGGGGCGCGTCGCGTATGTCGGCAGCTTCTCGAAGGTGCTCTACCCCGCCCTGCGGCTCGGGTATCTGGTGGCGCCGGTCGATCTCGTGCGGCTGGCCGCCGAGGCCAAGCGGCTGGTAGACCTCCAGACGGCGACGCCCGGGCAGGAATTGCTGGCCGAGCTGATCCAGGGCGGCCACTTCGAGGCCCACCTGCGGCGGATGCGGCGCGTCTATCGCGGGCGGCGCGCTGCGCTGCTCGACGCGCTGGCGCAGGAGCTCGGGCCGCTGGCCGAGCCTGGCCCCAGCGACGCCGGCCTCTACCTGCGCGTCGTGCTGGCCGAGGGCATCGACGAGGACGCCGTTACGCGGGAGGCAGCGGCGCGGGGCGTGGCCGTCTATCCCGCCCGGCCATACTACCAGCGCCCACCCGCGCGGCCGGGCCTGATCCTCGGCTACGCGGCCCTGGACGAGGACGGCATCCGCGAGGGCATCCGGCGGCTCAGGGAAGCCGTGCGCAGGTATCAGTCATCAGTGTTCAGTTGTCAGGCAACGTCCTCTGATACTTGAACACTGATGACTGGCAACTACACTTACGCTGTTCGTGTCCTCGGGCGGACGGCCTCGCGGCGGCTCGGGGCCAGCACCGTCTCGCCGCTGGCGATGATCCCGTCCACGTGGGGCACGTGCTCGAAGTCGGCTTCGACCACGTCGGCATCCACGCGGACGTTCCGGCCGAGCCGCAGCCCGGGGGGGATGCGGACCCGCTTCCCGACGACTGAGATGCCCGTCGAGAGGTTCTTCGGCTCCATCCGGCTCGGCGTCTTGTCGTCGCCAAACCCGACGACCGCGCTCGCCCCGATCACCACTTCCTTGTCGAGGATGGCGTAGTTCACCACCGCGTTCCGCCCGATGATCGAGTCGTTCATCACGATCGAGTCGCGGACCACGGCGCCCTCGGCCACGAACACGCCCGGCGAGAGCACGCTGTGCTCGACGGTGCCGAGGATGTGGCAACCGTGCGAGATCAGGCTGTTCGCGACCTTCGCCCCGGCTCCGATCTTGGCCGGCGGGCGCTCCTCGCTGCGGGTGTGGATGACCCAGTCGTAATCGTACATCTCGAAGTCGGGCGGATCCTTGAGCAGGCCCATGTTCGCTTCCCAGTAGGAAGCGATGGTGCCGACGTCCCGCCAGTAGTCGCCGAAGCGGTAGGCGAACACACGGTCCATGCCGACCATGCGCGGGATGACGTCCTTGCCGAAGTCGTGCGCCGAGCCGCGCATCCGCGAGTCTTCGGTCAGGCGCTGGGTCAGGATCTCGGGGTTGAAGACGTAGATGCCCATCGAGATCAGGTTGCTGCGCGGCTCCGGCGGCTTCTCGTCGAACTCGGTGACGCGGCCGTCGTCGTCCACGATCAGCGTGCCGAAGCGGTGGGCCTCATCGATGGGGACTTCCATGACGCCGACCGTTACGTCGGCCTTGTTGTCACGGTGGAAGTCGATCATCCTCCCGTAATCCATCTTGTAGATGTGATCGCCGGACAGGATCAGGGCCAGGTCCATCTTCCAGTCCGCAAGCATCGGAAGGTTCTGGAAGACGGCATCCGCCGTGCCCTTATACCAGTCGGACTCGCGCCGCCCCAGGTACGGCTGGAGCAACCGCACACCGCCGCGCGCCCGGTCGAGATCCCACGGCTTGCCCACGCCGATATGGTCGTGGAGTGAGTGCGGGCGATACTGCGTCAGGATGGCGGCGTGGTAGATGCCCGAGTTGACACAGTTCGACAGGGCGAAGTCGATGATGCGGTACTTCCCCGCGAACGGGACGGCGGGCTTCGCACGCTTTACCGAGAGCACGGACAGGCGCTCTCCCTGTCCACCAGCCAGAATGACTGCTACGACACTCACGCCGACGTCCTCCAGCTCCAGGCGGCCCCGAAGCCGACCGAGATCCCGAATCTGTGAACCGCCCACTATGCGCGGCGGACCCTGCCGGTCGCCATTATCGCAGACCGTGTCACCGCGTTCTAGCTCGTATCTCGCAAGCGGCGCTGTCCCACTACGCATGTTCCGCGCCATGGCCCGGCGCACTCTAGCCTACAGGACGTACGTGAGAACGCCGTGAAACTGGCGGAACAGCCGCACCAGCTCAACGTAGAACGACCAGTCGGCTGGCGGTCGATTGGGCATCACGTGGTCGAAGAGGTCGAACTCGGCATACCGCTCCAGGATGGCCGCAGGCGTCTTTGCGGCCATCCGCCGCGTCTCGGTGTACGGCACGACACGATCGCCCAGGTCATGCATCAGGAAGAGGCGCGTCTTGACCCGCTCGATGCTGCGTGACGGCGAGATCGCCTGGAGGCGGGCCAGCGTCTCGGGTGGCAGTTGCGCCAGGGCGGCCTCGGTCTCGGTTGGCGGCAGGCCGTCGAGCAGGGCCAGGGCAGCGCGGCCGGCCGGCGACATGAAGCCGACATCGGCGCGGGCGGCTATGTCGCCCTGGAGGTAGAGTCGGTCGAGGATGTCGCGGTCGGGCGCGTACGGCAGCGTATCCACCATCTGCCGGGCCACCACGAACAGCACCAGCGGGTCTGGCTCCCAGACCTCGTCGATGCCGGCGTAGGCCAGGCTGCGCGTCGAGATCGCCCGGACGAAGTCGGTCGTGTCGAAGTAGCTGCCGAACGCGTTGACGAACGTCAGCTTGCCGTCGAGCCGGGGATCTGCCGCCGCCTCGATGGCCACCGACCCGCCCACCGAAAATCCGAGCACGCCGATACGGGCCGGGTCCACGTCGGGGCGGGCGCGCAGCGTCTCGACCTCCAGCACCAGCGCGTCGATCTCCTCGCGCTGGATGCGGCCTTCGGACAGGCCCGACGAGACCGGCACCATCACCACCAGCCCGGTGCGGCTCATCCCCTCCGCGAAGCGCACCAGCGGCGGCTCATCGTGATCGACGGGCCGCGCCCCGAGCAGCAGCACGATGGCGCCATGGGGGCCGCCACGTCCGGGGCTGTAGATGTCGGCCTCGACGGTCCCCACCGGGTACGCAAAGGCGACGCGCTCGCGGAGGGGCGGCGGCGTCAGGCGGGTCAGCGGATCGAACGGCAGCGTGCCGATGGCCGAGGGCAAGACCGCCAGGGCCAGGAAGCCCACCCGGACGGGGTGCGTGAACCCGAGCAGCACCAGGACGGCCAGCGCCAGAAGCAGAAACCGCCGCCTGTTGCTGGGCCTCACGTCGATGGCAGCGCCGTTTTCTCGCTCGCGGCCCCGTCCAAACGGCCCAGCTCCGCGAGGGTGGCCTCCAGCGACGGGCGCGCCCCCATCGACTCGAAGAGCGCGGCGGCATCGCGCAGCAGACCCTGCGCCTGGACCGTGTCGCCGGCCCGAGCGCGCCACGCGTAGGCTGTTCCCAGGAGCTGCAGCAGGCGGGCCGACTCGAACGGCTGCCCGACACCCTCGGCCAGCGGCAGGGCATCCGTCGCCGTGACGATGGCCGTCTCCCAGTCGCCCAGGTCGAGCGCCACATTCACCCTGGCCCGGGCCGCCATCAGCCGGCCGGCGAGATACGCGCCCTCCCCGGCATGGTCCGCCCGCGCGGCCAGCGCCAACGCCTGCTCGCGGTCGCCGATGGCCGCCAGCACCTCGGAGCCCATCCCGCCGAGCATCCCCTCGCAGGTCAGGCACCCGATACGATCCTGAGCCGCCGTCGCTTCGGCGACGGCCCGGCGCGCACCGCCCACGTCGCCGGCCGCCAGCCGGTAGACCATCACCGAGGTCAGGAACCAGACGTCGCCGTGCGGGTAGCTGTGCTCGTCGAGCGCCGCCAGCACCGCGCCGGCTGCGTCGAGCTTGCCGCGCGCCGAGAGCAGCCGCGCCAGCACAATGCCGCGCATCATGGCAGCGGCCGTGATCGCGCACTGCACGGCCACGTCGGAGGTCAGCTCGCGCTCGGCGTCGTCCCAGTGCCCACCCGTCATGTTCGCCGCGCCCAGGATGATCCGCGCGCAGCCCTCGGCCACCACGGAATCCATCTTCAGCGCCAGGTCGAGCGCTTCCTGGGCGTGCGCCAGGGCGTCCGGCGTGTGCGGCTGCAGGCAGATCTGCCGCAGCACCTCCGCCGAGATCAACGCCTCGAACAGCACGAAGTCCTGGCCGTGCTCGCGCGCCAGCCGAATCGCCTCCTGAGCGTACCGCGCGATGTCCGGGCCGATCTCGCCGGCCAGCCCGGGCTTGGTCAGCGCCGAGTACGCCCGCGAGCGTTCCTCGAAACCGCCCGTCGCCAGGGCCAGCCGCAGCGCCGTGCGCGCAGCCTGGGCGGCGTCGGCGGTCTGGTTGCGGTGCATCAGCACCGAGGACCGCAGCGCCCAGGCACTCGCCAGCTCGGGATGGGTGTCGTTGAGCACGCCGAACGCCGCGTCGACGGTGGCGCTGGCGGCGTCGATGTCGAGCTGCTGGAGGAAGATCGTCGCGGCCTGGAGGGCCAGCCGCGCCTGCCAGCGGCGGGGATCGAGCCGGTTCGCCGCCAGCGCCTCCTCGGCAAAGGCGGACGCCCTGGCAACGTCGAACGCGGCCTGGAACGCCGCCGCGCTCTCGTCCACCTGCCCGATGTTCCAGAGCATCCGGCCACGCCCGGCCAGCAGCTCACAGCGGATCAACGGCGAGGCCTCCTCCGCGAGACGCTCGGCGGCCTCCAGCCCGAGATCGTAGTGTCGCAACGCCTCACGGGTGGAGTAGCCAGCGGACGCACGCTCGGCCGCCAGCAGGGCGTAGCGCGCCCCCGCCTCCCAGGCCTCCGCTTCCATCGCGTGGCGGGTCAGCCCCTCGGCGTGGGCGCTCAGCTCGTCTGGATAGAGCGCCTCGATGGCATCCAGCGTCAGCCGGTGCAGCTCGCGACGACGCCGGAGCAGCAGCGTCCGCTCGGCCACTTCCTGCACGAGGCTCTGGGTGAAGGTGTAGCCAGGCAGGACCGGATTCGGGCGCTCGACCAGCACCCCGGCCTTGATCGCTTCGCGGACGCCGCGCTCCAGCGCTGGCCCGTCCCCGAAGACGCGCGTCAGCAACTGGCCTGAGAACGTCCGCCCGAGCACGGCCCCGGTCTGCACCACGCGGCGCGCCTCCTCCGGCAGCCGGTCGATGCGCGCCAGGATGGTCGCCTGGAGCGACTCCGGGATACGTTGCGCCGCCTCGGCGTCGAGGATCACCTGCCGGTCGCGGACCACCAGCGCGCCCCGGTCCACCAGCGTCTGGATCATCTGGAAGGCGTACAGCGGGTTGCCGTCGATCCGCGAGAGCAGAAGCTTCTCGGCCTGCGCGTCGAGCGCTGCGCCACCCAGCAGCGCCCGCGCCAGCAGCCGCGTCTCGGCCTGGGCCAGCGGCTGGAGCGCCAGCTCGACGTACCGATCCCCGGCGACGCGCCGGGCGTGCTCGCGGAGCGCCCAGGAGGGCGCGTCCACGTCCGACCGGAAGCTGAGCACCAGCAGCAGCGGCGACTCGACGCTCAGCTCGCCGGCCGCTTCCAGAAAGTTGAGGATCGTCGGGCCGGCCCAGTGGAGATCGTCCATGAGCACCACGCACGGCCCCTCGGCGGCAAGCTGGCGGTGCAGCTTGCGGACGGCGCGCAGGCTGCGGCGGTGCAGCTCTTCCTGGGAGAGGTCTTCCAGGTCGGCATGGATCGCCGGGCGGGGAAGCTCCAGCAGGAAGCAGAGGAACGGCAGCGCTTCGGGGACGCCCAGCCCGTCCAGGCGGGCGCGCAGCCGGTTGACGGTCCGCACACCGAGGCTGTCAGGGCCGTCGTCGATGCTGCCGGCCTGCGCGTCCACCGCCCGGGCCGCCGCGAGATCGATCAACTCGTAGCCGAAGAACGCCCAGGCCCAGGGCGCGTACATCAGGACCGTCTGGCCGGGGCCGTACGGCGTCGCGTGGGCCTCCGCCATCCGGAGGGACGGACGGGCGTCCACCATCCGCTTCATCTCGGCCAGCAGGCGCGACTTCCCCGCGCCCGGCTCGCCGGTCACCACGACGATGCCGCCCTCGCCGGCCTCCAGGCGATCCAGCCGAGCCGCCAGGGCGGTCAGCTCGTCGGCCCGCCCGACGATGGGCAAGGTGGCGGCGTCGGCCAGCGGCACGGTGGTCAGCGGCCCGAGCGCGCGGTACGCCTGGACCGGCTCGGCCTTTCCCTTGAGGGTGAGCGGCAGCGTCGGCTCCAGCTCGAACAGGTGCCGCGCGAGGCGGGCAGTCATCTCGCCGACGAGGACGCTGCTGGGCGGGGCCGCCGTCTGCAGCCGCGAGGCCGTGTTGACGGTGTCCCCGATGACGGTGGCGTCGTGGAACCCACCGACCTCGCGGACGCCCGCCACCACCTCGCCGGTGTTCACCCCGATCCGCAGCTCCAGGCGCAGGCCGTGGTCCCGCTCCAGCTCGCCGTTGATCTCGCCCAGCGTGGCCTGCATCGCCAGGGCAGCGTCGACAGCCCGGACGGCGTCGTCCTCGTGGGCGACGGGCGTGCCGAACAGAGCCATCACCGCATCGCCGATGAACTTGTCAACGGTCCCGCCCCGCCGCACGATCTCCTCGACCAGCCGCCCGAAACAGGCGGCGGTCACGTCGCGCACCTCTTCAGGATCGAGCCGCTCCGAGAGCGCCGTGAACCCGACGATGTCGGCAAACACGACGGTCACGGGACGCCGCTGCTCGTCCCCGAGAATCGGGGAGCGCGCCAGCCCACGCTCGCCAGCGCTCGGGAGGCCGCCCGTCAGGAGCGGCCGGCCGCACTGCGAGCAGAAGCGACTGCCGACGGTGTTGACGGTCGAGCAGGACTCACAGACGAGCGACAGCGCAGTTCCGCACTGGTTACAGAACTTGCTGTCGTCGGGGGTGAGCTCCTGGCAGCGGGGACAAATCATCGAACACGGCCCCAGCCACAAGTGTACTGGAGGGACGGCGACG
The DNA here is from genome assembly GCA_020850535.1 of Chloroflexota bacterium. Taxonomy (NCBI): domain Bacteria; kingdom Bacillati; phylum Chloroflexota; species Chloroflexota bacterium. Next base: position 57,506 of record JADZEM010000223.1, on the reverse strand, counting down.
AGCCGCGAAATGTTGCAAGCCCGGGCCTGCCACTACGACACGAACTCCGGCGGCGGCCGGTGCCCGACGGCCCGCTCCACCGCACGCTCGGGCGTGTCCTCGCCGCCGTCCCAGACCGGGTTGTGAAAGCGATAGTCGTGCTTCTTGATGTACTCGTCGAGCTGCTCGACGATGGTCCCCAGCATCTCGACGGACGCCGACGCCAGCGTCTCAGCGCCCGCGTCGTCCGTCTCCAGCGCCTGGTCGATGTGCGGCAGGCAGAGGCCATCGCCGGCCTGGTACTTTTCGCGGACGGACGGCTCGCGCAGGCGATTCCGCAGCGCCGCCAGGTAGCGGCCCTCGGCCTCGGCCTCGACCTCGCAACCGGGGCACGGCGGCAGGCCGCGGGCGGCGCTCTTCGCCCGCCCGAACCAGCCGGAGAGCATCGAGCGGCCCCGGCCGCCCCACCCGCCGGCCGCCAGCCGCTTGCGGGCCGTGTTCAGCACGTCGCGGTAGACGATGGCCGCCGCGAGCTGCCCGAGCCGCTGCCGGATGAAGCGCTCGGCGTGCGGCCGGCAGAAGCCCCCGGCCGTCCGCAATTGCGCGCGCAGGTCAAGGTCGTTGACCTGCTCGTAGCAGACCGAGGTCAGGTACGCATCCACCGCCTCGGTGGCAAGGCGGCAGACCGGGCAGCCCGGCTGCCCGAACGCCTCGATCAGGTCATGCTCGCCGGCGTGGCGTCGCGGTTTGCGAGGCGCCATTGCAGCGTGCCTGTCTCCCCTACGGTGCTGGTGGGCTGGAGCCGCTGGCCTACTTGGCCGGCCGCAGCGAGAACGCGACGACTTCCGCCAGGTTGACCCACACGTACTGGCCGGTCGCGGTCCAGGCGTCGGAGAACGTGCGCGGCTTGCCCTCGGCGATGTCTTTCGTGAGGCCCTTGGCGTAGTCCGCCAGCACGTCAGCCGAGATCGACTCGCTCAGCTCCTCGACGGCCACGATGCTGCCGCCGTTCTTGAGCGCCAGGCTCACCTCGACGCGCTTGCCCTGGTCACGCGTCATGCCGAAGGTCGGGCGTCCCAAGCCGAGGCGCGGCGCATCTCCCTGATTCTGCGCGATCCCGTCCACCATGCTCCTCCACGAGCGTCGTCCGCCCGAGCGTCTGCCTGGAACCGTAGCATATGGCGTGGGTGAGCGGGTTCGGGTTTTCGGCCCCACGCGCGCGGCCGGTGGGAACAAATCGGGCACGGTCTGTGTTCCCTCTGCCGGCGACGCGCACCACGACGGTGCGCCTACAATGGCGAGTCGGAACCTCTCGTTTGGAGTGAGCGGCGTGAGCCTGCGGCTGTACAGCACGTTGAGTCGGACCATTGAAGAGTTCCAGCCGGAGGGCGACGAGGTCCGCATCTACGTCTGCGGCGTCACCCCCTACGACACCGCGCACCTGGGCCATGCGTTCTGTTACGTCTCGTTCGACGTGCTGAGCAGGTTCCTCCAGTACCAGGGGTACAAGGTCCGCTACATCCAGAACATCACTGACATCGACAATGACATCCTCCGCAAGGCCAACGAGGTTAGCGAGCCGTGGGATGAGCTGGGCAACCGGTACGTCAAGATCCACCAGACCGCGCTCGACAACCTGAACGTCCTCCCGCCCGTCAAGTACCCCCGCGCCACCGAAGAGATCCCGCTGATGGTCGAGATGATCGACACGCTGATCTCGAAGGGGCACGCCTACGAGGTGGACGGAAACGTCTACTTCCGCGTCGCCAGCGATCCGGAGTACGGCTCCCTCTCCCGCCTGCCGGCCGACGAGATGGCCGTCCGCCTGACGGAGACCGGCGACCCGGCCAACGATCCGCGCAAGGAGCAGCCGATCGACTTCCTGCTCTGGCAGGCCGCCAAGCCCGGCGAGCCGACGTGGCCCAGCCCCTGGGGGCCGGGCCGGCCAGGATGGCACATCGAGTGCTCCGCCATGTCGATCCGCTACCTGGGCGAGACGCTGGACATCCACGGCGGCGGCGGCGATCTCGTCTACCCGCACCACGAGTCGGAGATCGCCCAGTCCGAGACCTGGACCGGCCAGAAGCCGTTCGCCCGCGTCTGGATGCACATCGGCATGCTGCGGATGGACGGCGAGAAGATGAGCAAGTCGCTGGGCAACATGGTGTTCGTCCACGACCTCATCAAGGAGCACCGCCCGGAGGCGATCCGGCTCTACCTGTCCGGCGTCCGCTACCGCGACGTGCTGGAGTGGAACCCGCGGACGCTGGTGGAGGCCGGGCTGCTGGTCTCGCACCTGGAGGCGGCGGCCACGGTCGCTGGCGGCACCAGCGGCGCGCCCTTCGAGTCGGCCGCGCTGCGCGCGCGCTTCGTGGCGGCGATGGAGGACGACCTCGACACGCCGCAGGCCATCGCCGTGTTGCGCGAGCTGGCCGACAGTATCCTGGCAGCCGCGAAGTCCGGCCGGCCGGTCGCAGACGCCCAGGCCGACCTGCGCGCGCTGACGGGGATCCTCGGGGCCAGGCTGCCGGGGTAAGACTGCGCTCGGCAGCAGCATACAGCCTCTCGGTCATCCCGAGCGGAGCGAGCCTGCGAGCGACGTGGAGGGATCTTCTGGCAGCTGCATGGGAAAGATCCCCACTCCGCTCGTACCTCGCTTCGGTCGGGATGACACAGCTTCGCCGGCGATCTCGCTTCGCAGGCGGAATCGTCAAGCAGAGGCGTCGCGCAGCATGCCGGGGTGAGCCGTACCCTGCCCCGGCGCTATGATCGCCACAACAGCACCCGCACTCCTGGCAGGAGGGTCAACGGTGACAGCCACGTCGTCCCCCACCGAGCGCGCCCGCTCGGCCATCCCCGCCCTCGACGGCACGCTCGCGCTGCCCGGCCTTGACGGCCCCGTCCAGGTGGTCCGAGACCATCTCGGCATCCCGCACATCAAGGCCACCACCACCCATGACGCCTTCTTCGCGCAGGGGTTCGTCCACGCCCAGGACCGCCTCTGGCATATGGAGTACGACCGCGCCCGCGCCCTCGGACGGTGGGCCGCCTACGTCGGTCCTGGCGGCCTCGACTCCGACAAACTGACCCGCCGCCTCGGCCTCGCCGCCAGCGCCCAGGCCGACTACGCCGTCCTCAACGCCGAGACCCGCGCCATGCTCGACGCCTACAGCGCTGGCGTCAACGCCTTCATCAGCACCACCATCGCCCTCCCCATCGAGTTGCAGTTGCTCGGCGTACAGCCCGAGCCGTGGCAGCCCTGGCACTGCGGCGCGGTCTTCAAGGTGCGCCACGCGCTCATGGGCTCGATGGCCGCCAAGCTCTGGCGACTCCGCATCGCCAAGACCCTCGGCCCGGACTGGATCACGAAGCTCCGTGCTGGCTCCGGCGAAAGGGCCCCGCTCGTGGTGCCGCCCGGCCTGACCTATTACGACGTGCCCGACGGCTACGGCGAGTCGGTCAGCCTCACCGCCCTCGCGCTCGGCCTCGGGGACGTCGACGGCGGCAGCAACAACTGGACCGTCCACGGCAGCCGTACTGCCTCCGGCAAGCCGCTGCTGGCCGGCGATCCCCACCGTGCCATCGACGTGCCCAACGTCTACTACCAGCACCACATCGCAGGCCCCGAGTTCGACGCCATCGGCTACGCCTTCGTCGGCGTCCCTGGCATCACCCATTTCGGGCACAACCAGCACGTCGCCTGGGGCGTCACCACCGCCACCTCGGACCAGCAAGACCTGTACGTCGAGAAGTTCGCGCCCGGCGATCCCGCCCGCTACCAGTACCAGGGCGAGTGGCGCAGGGCCGACCGCCGCACCGAGACCATCGAGGTGCGCGGCGAGGCCCCCGTCGAGATCGACATCACCACCACCCACCACGGCCCTGTCATCGTCGGCGATCCCGCCAGCGGCACGGCCCTGGCAGCCCGCGCCCTCGCCGTCATCGAGCCGAACCGCTCGTTCGAGTCGATCCTCCCGATGCTCCGCGCCACCAGCGTGGCCGAGTTGGAGGAGGCCAAGCGCCCCTGGGTCGATCCCGACAACAACTTCGTCATGGCCGACACCTCGGGCAACATCGGATATCTGACGCGTGGGCAGGTGCCCGTCCGGTCGGCCGCCAACCACTGGCTGCCCGTCCCCGGCTGGACCGGCGAGCACGAGTGGCAGGGCATCATCCCCTTCGAGGAGATGCCGCGCGCCCGCAACCCCGAGCAGGGCTTCATCGCCACCGCCAACCAGCGCATCGTCGGCACGGACTACCCCCACCACATCTCCAATGACTGGTCGCCGCCGCACCGTGCCATGCGCGTCAACGCCCGCCTGCGCGAGATGCCCGCCGCCACCATCGCCGAAATGGCGGCCGTCCACGCCGACAAGGTCTCCATCCCCAGCGCGGCGTTCGTCGATCTCGCCCGCCGCCTGGAGCCGGCAGACGCCTCCTCGGCCGCTGCCCGCGACCGCCTCCTCACCTGGGACGGCGACATGCTGCCGGATGGCGTCGCGCCGACCATCTACGCCGTCTGGCGTGAGCAGATCACCCAGGCCATCCTGGCTGGCCCCGACTTCAGGCCGCTGGTGGATGCCAGCCGCAAGTGGGATCCCCTGCCGACCCAGGTGATGCCGCCCGCCCAGCGCCTCCGCAACGTCTTCTTCGGGCTGCTGCTCCAGGGCGACACGTCGGTGCTGCCCCCGGGCGATACCTGGGAGACGCTCGGTGCGCGGGCGCTCGCGGCCACCGTCGCCCAGTTGACCGAGCGGCTCGGCGCGGACCAGGACGGCTGGCGCTGGCAGGAGATCCACCGTACCCGCCTGCGCCACCCGCTCTCCGGCGTCTTCCCCCAGTACGCGGACCTGCTCGATCCGCCGTCCGTGGGCGTCGGCGGTGATGGCGACACGCCCCAGAACGGCACCCATGCCTGTTCAGACGGCGTCGATTTCACCGTGACAGTCTCCTCCGTCACCCGCTACGCCTTCGACCTCGCGGACTGGGACAACAGCGGCTGGACCAGCCCCATCGGCGGCACCGGCCACCCGGCCAGCCCCCACTACGCCGATCAAGTCGCGGCCTGGAGCGAGCAGCGGCTCAACCCGATGCTCTACACCTGGGCCAGCATCGAGGCAGACGCCGAAAGCCGCCAGACGCTCGAACCGGCCTGAGACGGGGGTGAAAGCACGCGGTGTCGGCCAGAATCAGGCTGTGACCGCGTGCAAAGCATGCAACATCCCGTGTCATCCTGAGCGCAGCGAAGGATGTCACCCGCTGGCCGTCAACGCTCGCGTCAGCGGGTGAGACCCTTCGCTGCGCTCAGGATGACACGGGAGTCGACCACGAACACAACCCATCCGCGCGCCGATTCCAACCGCTGCCGCCTCCCTGCCCGAAATTCAGCTTGACAGCGGGGGGGAGCCGAGTATACTGGCTGATACAGGCGGAGCCAGTACGGACACTGGCCCCGAGGCATTGGCAGAGGCGCCGGCGCGCGTTCGCCGCCTTCTGACTCGCATCGTCCGCTGATACACGCACCCTCTCGCCCGCCCGGGCTGGCAACATGGGTCTGGGCGGGTTCTGTGCTTCCACGGACGACCGCGACCGGCAAAGGAGGAAGCTCAGATGTCGAAGCTGCGAGTGCTGTCAGCACGAGGCGACACCGTGCTGGAGTGGGACGAACGCAAGCTCGTGACGGGTGATCCTGATGCGCTGGCAGCCGTGCGCGAGGCCGAGCGCATCTTCGAGGAGCAGCGCTCCCGAGGCGCGACCGCCTTCAAAGTCCTGCCAGACAAGCCGGCCCAGCGGATCGACACGTTCGACCGCACCGCCGAGCAGATCATCATGGTGCCGAGGGTCGCCGGCGGCTGACGCCCGCGGGCGGCGCGCGGCGCCAGATCAGGCTGCCGCTTCCTCCTGCCGGTCGCTCGCCGGGCGGGCCGTGCCGTCCGCTCGGCTGCTCCTCGCATCGCCCTGTGCCTGTCTGCCATCATCCCTCTGAGGCAATCAGCCCCTATCCCAGGCCCCCGTGCGTACGCGACCCGTTGCTGCACCCACTCAGGTTGAAGGTCCGTGGTCGTCACCGTCATCGCCCTTGAGCTGCTCTTCGTCCTGCTGATCGTCTGCCTGCTCTGCCGTGCACCCGTCGGCGTGCTGGCCCATCAGCCGCTGGGCGGCGGCCGCCGCTCGGACTGGCGCGAAGCGCAGGAGCGCGCCGAGCAGATGCTCCGTGACGTTCTTCCCACGGAGGAGTACCATCATCTGTGCAGGCGCGGGTATCTCGAAGTGCCCAGCCGCTCCCGTCCACGGCGCATCTACCGCGTCCCGAGGCATCAGGGCCAGGTCAAAGTCTACGAGGGGGGCGTGCCGATCATGGCGCTCTGCGTCCAGCCGGTGGACCCCATTCCGGACGGAGACGTTGTCCTGATGCACAAGCTCATGATTGAAGGGAATGAAGAGGAGTACCTCCGCATCGCCAACCGGTTCGAGCCGACGCTGTACGGGTTCATCGCCATTCGCCCGCGCGGGCGCGTCTAACGGAGTCTCCTGCGCTGCTATGCGAAGTCTTCTCAAGAGCATCCGGCGGGACATCCGTTCCGCCCGCGAGCGCGATCCTGCCGCTCGCAGTAACGTCGAAGTCGTCCTGTTCTACCCGGGCTTCCACGCCCGCCAGCTGCACCGGCTGGCGAACGCCCTGCACCATCGCGGTCATCCGCTGCTGGCGCGCGCGCTCTCGCACGCCAATCGCGCCGTGACCGGCATCGAGATCCACCCTGCCGCCACCATCGGCGAAGGCTTCTTCATCGATCACGGCATGGGCGTCGTCATCGGAGAAACCGCCGAGATCGGCGACGACGTCATGCTCTACCAGGGCGTCACCCTTGGCGGCACCAGCCGCCTCCACGAGAAGCGCCACCCGACCCTGCGCGATGGCGTGACCGTCGGGGCGCACGCCCAGCTGATCGGCGCGATCGAGGTCGGCGAGGGTGCGCGCGTCGGCGCAGGCTCCGTCGTCGTGACGGACGTGCCGCCGTACTCGACGGTCGTGGGCGTCCCTGGGCGGACGGTCGGCGTGCGCTTCCCGGACACCAAGCCCGTGCAGCGCCTCCCCGACCCGGCAGCGGAGACTATCGCCGCGCTCCAGCAACGGCTCGTCGAGCTGGAAGAGCGCCTGGCCTGGCTGGAGCGAGACGCCAGTCGTGCCCAGTAGCCTGGAGAGCCGCGCCACGGCGGATCCCGTGACCGGCTCTCTGCGCGTTGGTATTCTCCACTTCACCTGCCCGCCCATCGTCGGCGGCGTTGAGCTGCTGATGGGCCAGCACGCCGAGCTGCTCCTGGCCGAGGGGCACTCCGTCCGCGTGCTGGCCGGCCGAGGCGGGCGCTTCAATCCCGCCGTCCCCGTGACGCTGCTGCCGCCCCTGGACTCGAAGCACCCGGCCCTGCTCGCCGTCAACGACGAGCTGAAAACGGGCGAGGTCTCACCCCGATTTGACGCCCTGGCGACGGAGCTGCTGGCCCTCCTCCGCGAGCACCTCGCAGGCCTCGACGTCTGCATCGTCCACAACGCCCTCTCCCTGCACTTCAACCTGCCGCTGACCGCCGCCTTCGCTCGGCTGATCGCCGAAGGACGGGCGCCGCTGCTGGTCGCCTGGAACCACGATCTCTCGTGGACGAACCCGCTCTACACCCCGCTGATGCGGGAGCGCGAGCCGTGGTCATTGCTCAAGACGCGCCTGCCGGGCGTGCGCTACGTCGTCGTCTCCGAAGACCGCCGCCAGGACCTGCTGCGCCTGTGGGAGCAGTCAGCCGTCAGCAATCGGCGGTCAGAAGATGCTCGCTCCCGCCCCCTGACACCTGAAACCCAGACCCCCAAACCCGCGTCCGATCCCGTCGTCGTGCCGGCCGGCGTCTCCTCGCGCGCCAAGCTCCGCCTGCGCGCCGCCACCCTCCAGCTCGTCCGCCAACTGCGCCTGGACGACGGCTGGCCCTTCATGCTGCTGCCCGCCAGGATCACCAAACGTAAGAACATCGAGTACGCCATCGGCGTGACCCGCGCTCTGCGGGATCTCGGCCTCTGGCCCCGTCTGCTGGTGACCGGGCCGCCCGGGCCGCACAACGTCCGCTCGGTCGACTATGTCGATGAGCTGCAGGCCGAGCGCGCCCAGCTGGATGTCCACAACGAGGTCATCTTCCTCTACGAGGAGCGCCGCCAGAACGACCCGCGCGGCCGTTTCTGGACAGCCACCGACCCGATGATGGACGATCTCTATCAGCTTGCCGACCTGCTGATCTTCCCGAGCGCCCAGGAGGGATTCGGGATACCGCTCCTCGAGGCCGGCCTGGTGCGCCTGCCCGTCTTCTGCTCGGACATCCCGCCGTTCCGCGAGATCGCGGGGGACCGCGTCCATCGCTTCGCGCTCGATGCCCCGCCCGCCGAGACCGCCGCGCGTATCGCCCATTTCCTGGAAACAGACCCTGCCACCCGGCTGCGCCACACCGTCCTGCGACAGTACGCCTGGGAGCGCGTCTACCGCGAGCGGATCGCGCCGCTGCTCGTGCCGCCAGCCTCCGTTCCTGCTGACCAGACCCACGCGGGTGTCGGCCATCCACCCGGAGACGGCCACGCCACCCAGCCAGAGGAGCCTGTCGATGCTCGTCGATCCCCGAACTGACGCGCACACCACGGAGGACTCTGCGACGGGGGAACACGGTGGACCGGCCAACAGTCAGAACGCCGCGTCGCCCGAGCCGAACGTCGTTCCGCAGCTCCTGGTAGATGAGTCCATTGGCGACGAGGACGAGTTCACCATCCTGGTCCCCACCACCGATCTCAGCACGGCTGGCCGGCTGATCCAGGTGGCTGCCGCCCTGATGCCCGTCCACGAAGGCGAGGCCCGCGGCCGTGTACTGCCGCTCGGCGTGGTCGAGATCCCCGAGGAGATCGGGTTCAGCGCCGGGGCCGTGCCGGCCCGCATCCACCGCCAGATGCTCGGCCGGCTGCGGCGGGTCAACCGCTCGCCCCAGATCGAGCTGCGAACCCTCGTGCGGGTTCATCGGCAAGTCTGGCAAGGGATCATCGAGGCCGCCAAGGAAGAGCACGCCAACCTGATCCTGCTCGGCTGGAGCGGCCGCGTCAACGCAAACTCGGTCCTGGGCACCACCATCGACGAAGCCGTCCGCAACGCCCCCTGCGACATCGCCATCGCCAAGGGCGTCAGTATCCAGAGCGCCAAGCGCATCCTGGTGCCGATTCGCGGTGGTCCGCACGCAGCCCTGGCGTTCAAGCTGGCGACTGGTCTGGCCGAGCGGGTTGACGGCGTGGTGACCGCCCTCCGCATCGAGCGACCGGGTGGCCCCGGCGGCCCAGACGAGGGGACCATCGCCAGCCGCGAGCGTGACCGCGTGGAGTTCGAGGCCGTCCTCGCGACCGCCCCCCGCCCGGACCGCGTCCGCGAGGTCGTGGTCGAGGCCCAGTCCGTCGTGGACGCCATCCTGCGGCAGGCCGAGACGCATCAGGTCGTGGTGATGGGCGCGGCGGCCAGCGCGCAGAACCCCAATGAGACCTTCGGTCCGATTGCCGAGGAGATCGCGCGGCGGCTCGACAAGGGGCTCGTCGTCGTCAAGACGAAGCTCGCGGGCACGGCCACCCACGAAGAGTGGGAGCAGCTCTACGGCCGGACGGCGACGGCCGCCGAGGCCCCAGACATCTCGCAGATCGTGGACAAGTGGTTCGCGGAGAACACCTACGACAGCGAAGAGTTCGAGAACATCGAGCAGCTGGTGCGGCTCAAGCGCCAGCAAGGCGTCACCATCAGCCTCGGCCTGCCGGCCCTCAACGAAGAGGAGACCATCGGCCAGATCGTCAAGATGATCCGCACCGAGCTGATGGACCGCCACCCCCTCCTCGACGAGATCGTGGTGATCGACAGCCGCTCCACGGACCGCACCCGCGAGATCTGCGAGGAACTGGGCGTCCCCGTCTACATTCACCAGGACATCCTGCCGGAGCAAGGCTCCCTGCGCGGCAAGGGTGAGGCTCTCTGGAAGAGCCTGTACGTGCTCAAAGGCGACATCATCGCCTGGATCGACACGGACATCCGCAACATCCACCCGCGCTTCGTCTACGGCCTGATCGGACCGTTCTTGCGGGATCAGCGGCTGCAGTTCGTGAAGGGGTTCTACAAGCGGCCGATCCGTGGGCCGGGCGGGGTGCTCCAGTCCACGGGCGGCGGGCGCGTGACCGAGCTGGTGGCACGGCCGATGATGAATCTCTACTACCCAGAGCTGTCCGGACTGATCCAGCCACTGGCCGGCGAGCAGGCCGGGCGGCGCTCCGCGCTGGAGCAACTGCCGTTCTTCACCGGCTACGGCGTCGAGACCGGCCTGCTGATCGATTTGCTGCTCCAATTCGGCCTGCGGGCCATTGGGCAGGTCGATCTCAAGCGGCGGGTGCACCGTAATCAGTCCCTTGCGTCGTTAAGTGTGATGTCGTTTGTCATTCATCAGGTGGTGATGAAGCGCCTCGAACAGCGCCACCGTCTCCAGTTGATGACCGAGGTTAACACCACCATGAAGCTGATCCAGCATCAGCGCGACCAGTTCCACGTGGAGCTGCGGCAGGTCGGCGATGCCGAGCGCCCGCCCATCGCGCTGATCCCCGAGTACCAGGCGGCCCACCCGCCGCGCCCAAGACGCAACGCCTCTACGCCACCAGCAGCCCGGCCGCCGAGTGCGCCGGCGCACCCCGGAGAGTCCCGGTGACGGAGATCATCTTATGCCGCCACGGCCAGACTGACTGGAACACCCAGGGGCGGTACCAGGGACGGACGGACGTCCCCCTCAACGACTTCGGCCGCCAGCAGGCCCGCCAGTTGGCCGGCACCTTGGCCGATATGGCCATCCATGTCGTCTACTCCAGCACCCTGGAGCGAGCCTACGATACCGCCGTCGAGATCGCAACGCCGCGCGGGCTGCAGGTCCGCCGCGATGCCCGCCTTGACGAGATCGACCAGGGCCAGTGGGAAGGGATGCGGCACGACGAGATCATGCTGCACCACCCCGAGAAACTGGCCGCCTGGCAGGATCACCCCATCGACCTCCGGCTGCCAGAGGGCGAGACGCTGGAAGAGGTCCGCATGCGGGTGCGGGACGCCCTGGACGACATGATGCTGCTGCACCAGGGGCTGACGATCTGCGTGGTGGCGCACAGCGTCAGCATGGCCGTCGTCAAGCACGAGTTGCAGGGGATGACGCTCCGGGAAGCGCTGGCGACGCTCCCGCCGAACGCCTCCTGGGAGCGCATCCCGGTCCCCAAATATGACCTGATCCGGGCGGCCCGCCTGTAACGCCCTCACCCCGGGTGAGGGGTGCCGCGCAACACGAACCTACGGCCCCTTGACCGTCACGCCGCCGTCGATCACCAGCGCCAGCCCGGTCACCCAGGCCGATTCGTCGCTGGCGAGGTAGAGCGCCGCCTGCGCCACCTCCTCCGGCTCGCCGATCCGCAGCATCGGGATGCGCGACGACGAGCGCTCCAGCCGAGCGCCGCCGTCCAGACTCGGGTCCAGCAATTCGGGGTTCATCGGCGTGCGGACGGCCCCCGGGCAGATACAGTTCACCCGGATGTTGTTCGGGGCGTAGTCCAACGACGCCTGCCGCGAGAGCTGCACGATCGCCCCCTTGGCCGCCGCGTACGCCGCGAAGCCGTTGAACGCCACCAGCCCTTGATTGGACGCCGTGTTGATGACCGAGCCCCTGCCGGCCTCGAGCATGTGCGGGATCGCCGCGTGCATGCCACGGTAGACGCTGCCGAGATTCAGGTTGAGGCAGGCTTGCCAGTCCTCTTCGGCCGTCTCATGCACCTTGCCGTAGAAGTTGACGCCGACGTTGTTCATCATGATGTCGAGCTGCCCGTGGGCCGTCACGGCGGCGTCAACCAGCCGATGCACATCCTCCGAGCGGCGCACGTCGCAGTGCAGGAACGTGCCCTGGCCGCCGGCCAGCCCGATCTGCCGCAGCGTCTCGTCGGCCTCAACGTCGTTGACGTCCCCGAAGACGACGCGCGCGCCCTCCTGCGCGAAGCGTACGGCGGTGGCCCGCCCGATGCCGGTCGCCGCGCCGGTGATGACGGCGACCTTTCCTTCCAGTCGCATGGTTCTGTGCTCCCTGCCAGGAGGCCCTCACCCCCAACCCCTCCGCTGCGCGGCGCGAACATCGGCTTTCACGAACGACGGCCCATGCTGGGCGCGAACATCGGCTTCGCCGACATCATCTCGGCTGCGCCGCCTCTCCGTGTCGCCAACGTCCCTGTGCGCGAGAGCGGGGAGCCGAAGCGAAGCCCGCCGATCAATCAGTGGTGGGGAGGATACCGTCTCAGGGTGAGGTGGCAGAAATCCTGAAATCCCTGTCATGCGTATGCGGGGAGAGCGGTCGCCCATCCTCGCGGCTGATGGCACTCGCGGCTGATGGCGGCGGACGGAGGAAGCGACGGCTCATCCGACGACGGCAGCGCGGCCGGCGTCGAGGTCTCGAGGATGCCTCGCCGTGAGCGCGAGGCCGGGAGGACTGATGATGATGGTGGTGCAGCGTGCTGCGAGCACGGCCCGGTTCGCGGCGTTCCTTGCCCTGCTGACGCTGGTGCTGGCCGGCGTCTCGCCAGCGCTCGCGCAGCAGCAGCAGCCACAACTGCCGCAGTCCGTGGCGGAGCTGGTGCGGGTGCGCGAGGATGTCTACGCGTTCCGCTACCTGAACCACGTGTCGCTGTTTGTGCCCACCGACGAAGGCGTCGTGGTGGTCGACCCGATTGGCGGCGGCGGCAACCCGCAAGCGCCAGTCGCCCTGAAGGCGGCGATTGCCTCGATCACCCCACAGCCCGTGAAGTTCCTGGTGTACAGCCACGCGGCGCCGGACCATGGCACCGGCGGGGCCGTCTTCTCGGACACGGCCACGTTCGTGAGCCACGCCAACGCGAAGGCGGCGTTCGAGTCGCGCAACGATCCGACCTCGCCCGCGCCAACGGTGACGTTCGACAAGACCATGCCCCTGGATCTTGGCGGCAAGCATTTCGAGCTGCACTGGGCCGGCATCACCGAGCAGACCGACTACCTGATCTTCGCCTACCCGGCCCAGAAGGTCATCATGACCGTCGATCTTGGCCGCATCCGCACGCTGCCGTTCAGCGATCTCCCGCAGGCCTCGCCGGAGGCGTTCGTCGCCTTCCTGGAGCGGGTGGACCAGTCGTTTGACTTCGAGGTCGTCCTGTCGGGGCACGGTCCCCAGGCCAACATCTGGGGCACGCGCCAGGACTTGCAGGACCATCGCCAGTACTACCTGGATCTGATGGCTGCCATCCGCGACGCCCGGGCGGCCGGCCACGCCGACAACTCAGAGGCGATGATCGCGGCGGTGCGGACGGCGCTCACGCCGCGCTACGGCTCCTGGGCGAACTTCCAGAACGGGCTGGCCGCGAACATCAGCGGCGTGGTCCGCTGGTGGAGCATGTAGGGGGGTCACGCGGCGGTGGCTGGCTCCGGCGTCTGCCCGGCGAGGTCCGTGGCGTCGAGCACGTGACGCACGCGGCTCAAGTACAGCAGGCTCGCCAGCACACCGATGCCGCAGCAGATCGCCATCTCGGCAAGCGCCACCTGCACGCCCTGGTGCTCGGCCAGCGTGCCGACGATCATGCTGCCGAAGGGCGTCGAGCCGAGGAACAGGAGCGTGTAGATGCTCATCACCCGGCCGCGCAAGGCCGGCGGCGTGACCGTCTGCAGATGCACATTGACGCTCGACCCGAACAGGATACTGAACACGCCGAGGGCCACCAGCAGCGGGATCAGCACGTACCACGAGCTGGCAAACGAGACCGAGAACAGCAGGACGCTGAAGCCGATAGCCCCCACGAAGATCCGCTGCCGTGAGACGCTGCCCCGGCTGGCCATGAACAGCGCCGACCCGACGGACCCGAGCGCCATGGAGGAGGTGAGCAGGCCGAAGCTGGCCGGGCTGGCGTTCAGCACGTACTCGGCGACGAGCGGCAGCACCGTCTGGAAGTTGTAGCCAAACGTCCCGATGGCGGCCATCGCGATCACCACGAACATCACGTCTGGCGTGTTCCAGGCGTAGTGCAGTCCCTCACGGACCTGCAGCAGCATCGAGCCGCGCCGCCGATCCGCTGGCGCGGGCTTCGGCCGGGCGCGGATCAGCAGCAGGCTGGAGATCACCCCCATGAAGCTGACGGCGTTCAGGAAGTAGCAGCCGGCCACACCCACCAGCGCGATGGTCACCCCGCCGATGGCCGGCCCGAGCAGGCGCGAGGTGTTGAAGCTCAGGGAGTTCAGCGCCACCGCGTTCGGGAGGTCTTCGGCGGGCACCAGCTCGGAGACGAGCGTCTGGCGGGTGGGGTTGTCCAGGGCGTTGAGCACGCCAAGGCTCAGCGCCAGCGTGTACAGCTGCCAGATCTGAATCGTGTCGGTGTAGGTCAGCACGCCGAGCGCCACGGCCTGCACGAACATGATGCTCTGGGTGACCAGCAGCAGCGTCCGCTTCGGGAAGCGGTCCGCGATGACCCCGCCGAACAGCCCGAGCAGCAGCACCGGCAGCGCCTGGAGCATCGTGAGCGTCCCGAGCGCCAGCGGCGAGTTGGTCAGCTTGAGAATCAACCACGCCTGGGCGATGCTCTGCATCCAGGTGCCCGTGTTGGAGACGACCTGCCCCACCCAGAACGCGCGGAAGTCGGCGTGCCGGAGCGCACGGAACGTGTGGCCCATGCGCACGGCGACGTCTGTGCGCGGCGCGTCGAGCGGGCCGGGCACGCTCGTCTCGCCGTCCTCCGCCCGCGGTCGATCTTGCGTGAGCCGCTTCATGTGGATGACCCTCCCCGAGCCGTGGTGTCGCCGGCCGGGGCCGGTGCATCGCGCGGTGGCCGGCGCGACGGCTTGCAGCGGGGCGGCGCCTCGTCGGCGCGTTCCGCCTCGTCGGCGAGCAGGCCGGCCTCGGCCAGCCGCTCCAGCGCCGCCGTGACCGTGTCGAGATCGTCCCCGAGCCGGTCCGCCACCCGCGCCAGGAACGCCCGCCCCTCCTCGGACAGCTCGCCCAGCAGCGCCGCGCCCTCGTCCGTCAGGCTGAGGGGAGCCTGCCGCCGGTCGTCTGCGAGGCTGCCGCGCGCCACCAGCCCACGGTCCACCAGCTTGATGACCAGCCCGCTGGTGGTCGAGACGGTGATCCCGAGCCGCCTCGCCAGCTCGCCGGTGGTAGAGTGGGGCCGCCGTCGCAGGTGGTAGAGCACCCGCAACTGTGGGAGCGTCACACTGGACCGCTCCCACTGGCGCAACCTGATCGAGTCGGCCTCGCTGAAGGCCCGCCAGAACGCCTTCCGAAACCGTGCCTGCCGTTCGTCGTCTCGCACACCACCGATTATACGGCAAAGCCGTACTATCCGTCGATGCCGTACAGTCGCCTCACGGGTTGCGCTCTGCCCGTGCTCCAGTGGAGGCCCCCGCCGCGCAGACGCCGCCGACGCAGGTGTTCGAGATGACGTTTGGCCCGTGGATCGTCCCGAACACTGTGCTGACCTCCTTTACCGGCTGCTGGTAGGTGCTGGCGCTCTCCACCACGTTGTCGCGGATCTGGTACGCCCCGATGGCCGCGCAGTTGACCGTCTTCGGGCAGGTGGGCGGCGCGGAGACTTCGACCAGTTGCCGCGCCTGCCGCACGCGATTGCCGATCACGCGGTTGCCGTCATAGTCGTAGGTCAGGCGGCTGTCCATGTAGGAGCTTTTCGACTGGAAGTTCGCGAGCGTCACCAGCGATCCTACTACCCGGTTGTTCTTGACCAGCATGGCGCGGCCGGTGGCGCTGACCACGTCGTAGGTGCCGCCGGCGAACGTGTTGCCGTACACGGCGATGTACTGGGACATCCGCTGCTCAGGCAGCTCCACCGTTCCGCTGCTGTCGTAGTCGCGGGAGAAGTCGTCGTTGGTCAGGAAGAGCAGCGCGCCGCCGCTGAAGCCGTTCTCCACTACGGAGCCGATGACGCCGCCGCCATGGAGGCCGTCCAGGTAGAGGGCGTAGCGCTCCCGCCCGACGAACCGCACGCCACGGAACCAGACGTTCTCCAGCGAGGCGTTCCCCGAGACCAGCCCACGGTGATGATCGCCCGGGTTGGCGTAGTTCTGCAGCGTGACCCCGTCGAAGACGACATCCTGGGCGGCAGCCAGCTGGAGCCCCTGGAGCGCCGTCCCCATCCCGTCGAACGTCAACCCCCTGATGTAGACGTCGCGGATGCGGTCCGTCGTGGCGCAGGCCAGGGCGCTCGGCGCGCGCGCCTGAAGCTGCGCCCCGAAGGCGGCGTAGTCCGCCGCCACGGGACAGCCCAGGATCATGTTCTCGGTCGTCGCCTGGACGATCGCCCCTGGCTCGCCCAGGAAGTGGACATGGCTCCGGCCCACCAGCCGGAAGCCACCCGTGTAGGCCCCCGCCGGGAAGATGAGCGTGCCGCCGGACGATGGCAGGGCGTCGATGGCGGCCTGGATGTTGCCGCCATACTGGGTCAGCACGTTGATCTCGTAGCCTGGTGAGGCGATCTCCGGCGCGTAGCCCGACGACTCGGGATTGAATGGGTGGCCGGCCCACCACGTCTCGGCATCCTGGGTGTAGTCCAGCGAGACGCGTGGCACGCCGTTCCAGGCCGGCCGGTTCGAGACGGGCGGCGCGGGCATCGGGATCTGGGTTGGGGTGACGGTGGGCGTCGTCGGGGCCGGCGTGCGGGTGGGCGTCGGCGTCAACGGAACGCCGGTCGGCGTCGCCGTTGCGGTTGTCGTCGCGGTCGCCATCGGGACCGTGGCTGTCGGCGTGGCAACGGCGACGGTGGCCGTCGGGGGCGGCGGCATCGGCCCGAACGCCTCCGCGCCGCCCCCGACAAACGTCGTCCACGGACCACAGTCGTCGGTCACGACAATCGGCACGGTGACGGGCTGCCCCCACTGCACCGGCACGACCGTCAGCGTACTGGTGGCGCTGCCGGTGGCCAGCGTCGTCGTCTCGCCGTTGCCGTCCACAGTGCGCCCGTTCAGGGTAACCGCCGCGTTGACGCTCGGGCGGACGGTCATCTGCCGGAGGTTGCCGGCCCCGGCGGAGACCGTCGCGTGCAGCCGGCCGCCACTGGCCTCGATCCGCACCGAGACCGGCGGACGGGGCGAGCAGACGGTCGCATCGGCGGTCTGGACGCCCTCCCACGCGCCGCGCCCGACCGCCAGCCCGAGCACCAGGACGGCCAGCAGCGCGACACGCAGCAGCGGTGTCGGCCACCGTCGCTGTTGCCGGCGGCGTCTCGGAGCGGGGGCAGCCTGAGCCATGGTCGGACGGTCCTCGGCGAAAATCAGCACGCATGCGCGGCATCCATCGAGGAGCGGCGCGCAGACGACTGCCTCGCTGACCCGGTCTCGACCCGACGAACGCTCATCTGCGAGCGCGCCCGGGACCACTTCGGTTGCCCGCGCCTCACGCCGCTCGCCTACCTAGACCAACGGGGATACGCCCGCGCAGGTGACGGGGGGTATGTCGCATCTCCGCGACATGTCTGCCCGCGGCTGCCATGTCCGCCACGAGCGCCACCACCTACGCACTATTCTGCGGCGGGCGCACATCTGCGCGGTAACGGCAATGCGACGCTCCCTCATATGAGGGAGCGTCGCATTGCCGTTCTGATGAGCGTGCCGCGCCGACGGGGGCGGCGAGCGCGGCTCAGTCCTCGAAGAGGGCCATATCGTCGATCCAGGCGTAGCCGCCGGTCAGGTTCCAGCGGATATCCAGGCGGCCATCGGTGTAGTTCGCCGGCGTGGTGAATCGGACGGTGATCTGGGTCCAGGCCCGGCTGCCCGTCGTCTCCGGCGAGACCACCAGCGTCAGCGGCGTCGGGGAGAGCTGCGAGTAGCGCACCGAGACGCCCGGCCCGGTGGCGTTCATGGTGCGGACCCAGTAGGTCAGGATGTACGAGGTGTTCGGGCGCAGCTTGATCGCCTGGTCGGAGTAGGCGTCCGGCGCCGGCCCACGAACCTCGAACGAGCCAGCCCCCGTGCGGACCACGTTGCTCGTCCAGACGGCGTTCGGCCGGGCGCGCCAGGCGGTCGGGAAGCCGCTGGTGGCCTGATCGAACGTGCCATTGGTGACGAGGTTGGTGGCCGCCGGGTTGAGCTCTTCGAGCGAGATATCGTCAACCCAGGCCACGCCGCTGGACATGGTCCACTGGACGTCGATGCGCCCGCCGGCGTGATTGGCCGGAGTGGTGAACGTGTACGTCTGCTCCTTCCACTCCTTCGTGCCGTTCACGTAGCCGGCCTGAATCAGCGTCTGGGCGGCTGGGGCAGTCTGGGCGTAGCGGACGGCCACGCCAGTGCCCACGGCGTCGAGCGTGCGAGTCCAGAAGCGCAGCACGTAGGTGGTGGACGGCTTCAACGCTATCGCCTGATCGACGTAGGAGCTGGAGGCAGGCGAGGCCAGTCGGAGCGAGCCTCGGCCGGTGTGGCTGATGCCAGGGTCGTATGACGAGTTACTGCGCTGCCGCCAGTCCGTCGAGTAGCCGCTCGTCAGCGTGTCGAACGAGCTGTTCTTGACGAGGTTGCCGGTGCTGGACGGCGTTGACACGGGCGTCGCGGTGGCGCCAGCCGGGGCCGTTGGCGTGCGGGTCGGGGTGCGAGTGGGGGTGGCCGTCGCACCGGCCGGGGCGGTCGGCGTGCGGGTCGCCGTCGCCGCCGGAGCGGTCGGCGTCCGGGTTGCTGTCGTGGTGGGCGCCGGTGTTGACGAGCCATCCGGAATCAGCTCGAAGACCTTGCCATCCCCGGCCGCGAAGGTGATCTGCGCGCCCTGGGCGAAGACGGCACCCGTCTCCAGATCCTTGAGCGTACCGCCGATCCCCGAGCTGACCGCCAGCCCGGCCGAGCCCGAGCACGTCCCCTTGTTGACGACCACCGCGAACGTCCGCCTGCCATCATTCGACTTGAGCGTGCTGACGTACGGGCTGTTCGGCCCGGTGACGGTGAAGATGTTGGCGACGCGGTCCGTATCGACCAGCGTGGTGCGGAGCGGCCCGAGCCGGTTGGCGAGGTTGCCGACCTCCGTGAAGAGGGCCGGCGAGTCCTTGAGACCGGTCCAATCCTGCTGGGTGGAGTACACGAACCAGAAGATCCCGGTGGCCCCCTCGCCAACGGCCATCCACTGCTGCGCCCGAAGCTCCGGCGCCGTCGGGACGCGCAAGGCGTAGGACGGCCCCTCGCTGTGCTTGTGGGTCTGGAGGATCACCCAGAGCGGGGTGCCGGCCGGCTTGTTGGCGGTCAGCCGGCGGATGTACGAGGAGAAATCCTCCTGGGTGTAGCCGAAGCCGGTCATGGTGTAGTTGCACGGGGCGTTCGCGTTGCCCATCGGGTAGACGTCCGCCAGGAAGACGCCCGGCTGCGCGGCCGAGAACAACGTGTCTCCGCGGTTCAGGCCGATCAGGACCGGCAGCGAGGGGCGGGTGGCGTCGCGCTCCTTGAACGCGCGCACCATCAGCGTGAGCTTGTCCTGGTGCTCGACGCCCGGCTCGTCCACGAGGTTGTAGCCGCGCAGGCTCGGGTGGGCCTTGATCCGGTCGACGATGGGGTAGGCCAGGGCGCGGGCCGCCTCGATGGTGGACGGCGCGGAGCCGTAGAACCATCCGCTGTTCAACTCGCGGTGCGGCGCGAAATAGACGTTGAAGTTCTGGCTGTCCGAGAGCGAGAGCATCGGCTCGTCGCGGTCCACGTAGTTGTTGTTGAACAGGACCGAGTCGAGCCCCTTCGCCTTCGCATCGTTGATGAGGGTCTGGAACTTCGTGTTCAGGCCTTCCGTCATGTTGGCATCCTCGAAGAGGCCGAGCGGGAACCGCTGGCTGATCGTCGAGCTGCCGGTGGGCGTGGCGGTCGGCGTTGCGCCGCCGCCACCGGCCACGCCGCGGCAGGCCGGATCGGCGATGCAGTTGCCGCTGACGGTGTTCGGGCCAGTGACCGTGCCGTAGGTCGAGGTCGAGGCCGTGGCCGGGCGCACGTAGTTGGCCGCCGACTCCACCACGTTGTCGCGGATCTGGTACTGGCCGATTTTGGCGCAGTTCGTGACCTTGGGGCACTGCGGCGGCGGCGAGATCTCGATGAACTGGTGGATCGACCGGAAGTAGTTGCGGACCACCCGGTTGCTGAAGTATTCGTAGGTCAGCCGCGCGTCCACCGCCGAGCTTTTCGACTGGAAGTTGGCGACGGTCACCACGGGCACGGCGATGGTGTTCGCCATGATCAGGATGTTGCGGCCGGTGGCGCTGACGAGGTCGTAGGTGCCGCCAGCGAAGGTGTTGCCGTAGACCACGACATGCTGTGACATGCGCTGCTCGGGCACCTCGATGGTGCCGTCGCCGTCGTAGTCACGAGAGTAGTCGTCGTTGGTCAAGAAGAGGAAGGCACTGCGCGAGAAGCCGTTCTCGATGGTCGAGTTGATGACGCCGCCACCGTGGATACCATCCAGGTACATGGCGTACTGCTCTTGCCCGACAAACCGCGAGTTGCGGACCCAGATGTTATCGATAACGGCGTTGCCCGAGATGATGCCGGGATGGCCGACGCCCGGATCCTTGAAGTTCTGGAAGACGATATTGTCAAAGACGATGTCCATGGCGGCGGACATGTCGAACGCCTCAGACGCGACGCCGCCGCCGTCGAAGACCAGATCCTTGAAGTAGAGGTTCTTGATGCGGCCGGTGGTGGCGCAGAGCAGGGCCTCTGGGACGCGGGCCTGGATATACGCGCCGAACGTCGAATAGTCGTCGGCCAGGGCGCAGCCGGCGATCCGGTTCTGGCCGGTCCCTCGGATGACGCTGCCGGTCTCGCCTCGGAAGTGGATGTTGCTCTTGCCGACGAGCCGGAAGTTGCCGTTGTAGGCGCCCGCTGGGAAGAACAGGGTGCCGCCCGTGGCCGGCAGGGCGTCGATGGCGGCCTGGATGTTGCCGCCGTACTGCGTTCTGACGTTCAGCTGGTTGGCGGGCGAGGTGATGTTGGGGGCGTAGGCCGGAGACTCAGGGTTGAATGGATGGGAGGCCCACCAGGTCTCGACGTCTTTGGTGTAGTCAACGGTGATATGGGGGACGCCGTTCCAGGGGGCGGCAGCAAGCGCCGGGTCCGCGCTGCCGGTGAGTGACAGGTTGCCAGGGGCGATACCAGTGAAACCAAAAAGCGTGAACAGCAGCAGGATCAGGGCCGTTGCGCGCACAGGACTACGGGGATATAGGGAAAGCAACGTCTCAGCATCCTCCTGCCAGTATGGCAAACGTTACGGATTGGAGCGCGGCCTAAATAAAGCAGATCGATAAACGTCCTGTCGAGACAACACTCTCTTTGTAGGTTCATCATCGATTTGCAGGAGCGTCCTGAGAATGACGTACGCATAGCAATGATCGATCCTCACCGTGCGAGATGCTCGATCCTGCGGATGTGGGGCCAGGATGGCCCATCTGGGGGCAATGATCCAGGTAACTGACACAGATTCGTGGCACATCTGCAACGTGACAAAAAACCCCTGCGAACATCCAGGTGGATGCTCGCAGGGGTTTTTCACCGAATTCTCACGATTCGTCGATCTGACCGAGTCGAGCGGTGAAATCGGCGCCCTGCCGCGCCATCGAGCGGTCGCGGCAGGGGGTAGTGTCTGGCCGTGTGGCTGAGCGTTAGCTGCCGCTCTCCTCGACCAGCTCGACATCGTCGATCCAGGCCTGCCCGCCGGTCAGCTCCCACTGCAGGTCGATGCGACCGTCCGTGTGGTTGGCGGGCGTGCTGAAGGTGAAGCTCTTCTGCGTCCAGGCCTGGGTGCCCGTCGTGCGGTCGCTCTGCGCGACGGTGTACGACGTCGGGCTCAACTGGGCGAAGCGCATGCCGACCCCGGGGCCGGTGACGTTGTCCGTCTTGACCCAGAAGCGGACAGTGTAGGCCGTACCAGCCTTCAGCCTGACGGACTGGTCCGAGTAGATCGACGCGGTCGGGCCGCTGATCTTGATGGAGCCAGCGCCACCGTGCTTGACTGCGCCGTCCCAGGCCGCCATCGAGCGCGGCCGCCAGCCCGTCGGGTAGCCGTCGGTGGCATCGTCAAGCGCACCGTTCACCAGCAGGTTCGTCGGCGAGGGCGTTCCGGTGACGGGGGCGTCGCTCGACGGCGCATCGGCAATCGGCGTGGAGCCAGCGACGAGCGTCAGATCGTCGATCCAGGCCTGCCCGCCGGTGATGTCCCAGACCACATCCAGGCGGCCATCGCCGTAGTTGGCCGGCGTGGTGAACGTGAAGGTCTGCTGCTTCCAGCCCTGCGAGCCGGTGACCCTGTCTCCCTGGCGAAGGATGTAGGTGGATGGGCTGGTCTGGGCGTAGCGCACGCTGATGCCCGAGCCAGTGACGCCCTGCGCCTTGACCCAGTAGCTGACGGCGTACGTGGTGTTCGGCTGGAGCCGCAGGCTCTGATCCGAGTAGGTCGAGGCCGCCGGGCCACTGATCTTGATCGAGCCGGCACCAGAGCGCTTGGTGGATCCGTCCCAGGCGGCGTTGGCGCGTGCGCGCCAGCCGGTCGGGTAGCCGGAGGTCGCCGCGTCAAACGAGCCGTTCGTGACGAGGTCTGTGCCACTCGCGGGCGGCGAGGCGGGGGCAGCGGTGGCCGTCGGGGGCGGCGTGACCGGTGTGCTGGTGGGCACCGGTGTGTTGGTGGGTGCGGGAGCTGTCGTGCTGGTCGGGGCTGGAGTGCTCGTGGGGGCCGGCGTGTTTGTGGGGGCCGGCGTGTTCGTCGGGGCTGACGTGCTGGTCGGCGCGGGCGTCGCGCCACTCGAGCAGTTGGAGCCGACACAGTTGTTGCTCTCGACGCTCGGACCCTCGACAGTCCCGTAGGTGGTGTTGATGACCTTGGCCGGGCCGGCCCAGGTCGAGTTGCGGGCGATATCGTTGTCGCGGGCCTGGTACTGGCCGACACGCGCGCAGTTACTGCCCATCGGGCAGGTCACCGAGGCGGCGATCTCGATCAGGTTCCGCGCCTGGTAGATCTTGTTGGCGACGACACGGTTACCGAAATACTCGTAGACGAGGTTGCCGTCGATGTGCGAGCTCTTGGACTGGAAGTTCGCGACCACGGCGTTGACGCCAGTGGCCGTGTTCTTCGTCACCAGGATCTCGCGGCCGGTGGCGCTCACCAGATCGTAGGTGCTGCCCTTGAACGTGTTGCCGTAGACCACCACCTGCTGGGCGGTGCGCTGCTCGGGGAGGTCGATGCGGCCATTGCCGTTGATGTCACGGGAGAAGTCGTCGTTCGTCAGGAAGAGGAAGCCGCCGCCGCTGAAGCCGGCCTCGACGGTCGAGTTGATGACGCCACCGCCATGCAGGCCGTCCAGGTAGAGCGCGTACCGCTCGCTGCCCACGAACTTCGAGTCGCGGACCCAGACGTTGTCGAGCAGGGCGTTGCCGGTGATCAGGCCGCGATGGCTGCTCTTCGGATCGTAGTAGTTCTGGAGGGTCACGTTGTCGAAGACGACATCGCGCGCAGCCGCCAGGTAGACGCCGACCAGGCCAGAGCCCGAGCCATCAAACGTGATGTTCTTGAAGTAGACGTCCTGGATCCGCCCGGTGGTGGCACAGACGAGGGCCGCCGGGTCGCGCTCCTTGACCTTCGAGGAGAAGGTGGCATAGTCCCCGGCCATCGAGCAGCCAAGCACGTAGTTCTGGCCGCTGCCCCGGATGATGGTGCCGGGCTCGCCGATGAAGTGGACGTGACTCTTGCCGATCAGACTGAAGCCGCCGGTGTAGGTACCCGCCGGCAGGTACAGCGTGCCGCCGCTGGCCGGCAGCGAGTTGATAGCCGAGTTGATACTGCCGTTGAACTGCGTCCGGACGTTGACCTGATTCGACGGCGAGGCGATCGACGGCGCGTAGTTGGCCGAATCGGGGTTGAAGGGGTGATCCGCCCACCACGACTCAACGTCACGCGAGTAGTCCGCCGACACACTCGGGACGCCATCCCAGCTCGCGGCTGCGACGGCAACGCCCGGGGTAGCGGTCACACTGCCGATCGTGCCCGCGCCTGCAACCAGGACGCTGAACATGACCGAGATGATGCGCCACCAGCGAGAAGCTGATTGACTGCGAGCGGAAGAAAGCCTCACGGTGTGTCCTCTCGAACGCGTGGTGACAGGGGGCAGGCCAGGTCCAGGCGCCGTTGGATGGCCCGCTCAGTGCCGAATCTCTGCCGATGCAGCCGTCTGTGTACGGCCAGCATCGGAACACCTGAGCGCTTTCGGAGGCCGCTTCGGACTGCAACAGCCCGCATGTGCCCGGTCAGCGCTTCAGCAGTCCAAACGCGACAGAGAATCCGGAGAGGACACAACACCGCGAAATCTGACACGAAGCTGATGTGATTTCACGTCGCCATAAGAAACCGAGGAGATGGCGTAACCCGTGTGGATCAAGGACTCCCACAATTGTGGTATTCCACGTGGACTAGCGTGCGATCCTCAACAAGTTCGCCATCTTCCGGTTACGATTTCACCCCCGGGGCGGCTGGCGTTCACGCCCCCCGGCGGACGGCAAAAAGCCGCCCCCTCGTCGTTGAGGGGGCGGCTTTTTCAGAGAGCTGGCTACCGTCCTGGCAGCCTCGCGGCGCGGGCGGCACGCCCGCCGGAGATCACGGGGCGACGAGCACCGGTTGCCCTTCGCGGATGTCGCCAGTCACTTCGACCTCGTCGGCGTTCGACAGGCCGACTTCGACAGCCACGCGGCGCGGCGGTGTCCGGTCGAAGATATCAACGTAGCGGCGGCTGCCCACGCTCGTGACCGCGCGGCGCGGAACCAGCAAGGCGGCCGGCTTCTCCTGCACCACGACCGTCGACTGGATCACCTGGCCGTACGCTGGCGGGTTGCCGCCCCAGACCGCCTGGAGGGTCACCCGCCGTCCGGACTCGCTGTCGGCCACGTCGACGACCGTCGCGTCGTAGATCGTGCCGGGCTGCTCGGCCAGCTCCACCTTCGCTGCCTGCCCGTTGGCGATGCGCCCGCCATCCCGCGCCGGGATATCGGCCTTGACGATCGGCTCCCCTGGCTTCGCCAGGAAGAGGACCGGCTTGCCCGGCTGCGTCTGCTCACCCGGCTGCGTCACGATGGCCGTCACGACCCCGGCACTCGGCGCCACCAGCCGCGTCGCCTGGACAGCCTGCTCGGCCTGCGTGAGCCGCGCCTGCTCGTCGGCTGCCGCCTTGAGCGCGTCGCGGTACAGCCCGACGGCGTCGAGCATCTCCTTGTCCTTCGGATCGATGCTGGACGCCTGCTCGTCGATGGCCTCCAGCGACGACTCAGCAAGCTTGTCGAGCAGGGCGATGCGGTCCTGGGCGGCGCGCACCTCCGTCGAATCCGGATTCTTGCCGGCCATCAGCTCGTTCTGCCGTGCGACGGCCACTTCGAGGTTGGACCGCGCACTCACCAGGCTGGCCCGGGCGGATGCAGCATCGCTCTCGGACGGGCCGGAGCGGGCCGTCTCCAAGTTGATGACCGCCCGGTCCAGCGTCGCCTGGGCGCTCGTCACGGCGATCTCTGCCGCTTCGATCTCCTCGGGCTTCGGCCCGGCCTGCACCAGGGCGAGCTTCTCCTTCGCATCGGTCAGGCTCCGCTCGCCAGACTCGACAGCCCGCACGGCGGACTGCACCTCTGAAGCTGGCGGCGGCTGGCGCACCTTGTTGAGCTGGTCGATGGCGTTCTTCAGCCCCAGCTCGGCCTTCTTGATGTCGGCATCCCGCGCCACGCGGGCGTTCTCAGCCTCCTGCTCCGCGCGCCGGCGCGCCTCGCGGTCCGTCTTGCCGTCGTTCGTCCGCGAGTAGACGATCGGCAGCGGCTTGATGCTCTCGGCGGTCCGCAATTGCTGCTCGGCGTCCATCACTGCGCGCTCGGCGGCCCGCAGCGCGAACGGCTCGGGGCCGGCCGTCAGCACACGGTGGGCCTCGACCGCCTTGGCGAGGTTACTCTCGGCCGTCGCCACGTCGTTCTGCGCGCGCCGCAGATCCGAAGGATCGGCACCCTTCTTCAAGCGCGCGAGATCCGTCTCGGCCTTCTTGAGCATCGATTGGGCCGAGAGGACCGCCTGCTCCGCCACCTTGGCGTCCGCTGAGGCCGCTGGCGAATTGAGCCGAGCGACGTCAGCCTCGGCCTTGCGGAGATTCTCGCGCGCGGTCGCCACCGCACCGGCCGCCTGAAGCTGCTCGGATTGGGCCGGCGGCGCAGTCATCCGCGTGAGATCCTCGTCGGCGCGCTGCCGCCGCGCGTTGAGGACGCCGCGCGCGCGCTCCAGGCGCGCATCGGCCGCCTCCTTTCGCGCGCGTGTGTCGCTCAACTCACGTTCAGCGCCGGTCGCGTCCACCTCGGCCAGCTGCTGCCCCTCGGTCACGGGCTTTCCCAGCTCCACGAGATAGGAGGCGATACGGACGGCGACTGGCGCGGTGATGGGTGTCTCCGAGCGGTCGGCAACCCGCCCGGTAAGCGCGACAGACTCCGTGATCGGGCCGACACGCACCGCGCCGACCTGGAAACCCGTGGGCGGGACCGGCGTCGGCGATGCGACAGCCACCACCTCAGCGGCGGGCGGCGGCGCTTGACGGCTCGCCGGACCAGGCCCGGTACACGCCACCGACATCACGAGCAGCGACAGTCCCCCGACTGCGAGATAGCTCCGCCGCCTCAGCGCTACTCCAGGCATGTGGTACTCCTAGCGTGACACGTCCTCCAGCAGCAGGCGACTACCGCGGCTCCCCTACCGGAGCGGTCGCCGCGCGGACCGCGCCACAACACGGCCAGATGGCCGGCCCGGGCGGCCTGCGAGAACGATGCAGGATATCCGGCAGTGTAGGAATCCATATCACTCGCAGTCGTTGATCGGCGGTTGAGAAGAGTCGACGATTGACGCTGGCGCGGAGCGGCCAGAACTGCCCCTCCACGCGACCATCTACGCATCGACGCGTCTCGAAAGTTCCCGCCACCGCGCTCTACGCAGTCAACAGCGGTCGATCCTGCTGCGCGCGTGGCAACGCTACGGCGGCCAGCGGCGCAACAGGATCGCAACCCACGTTGCTACTACAGTCGTGGCATTCCGGCAGGACTATCGTTCAAGTTTGATGAGCCCTTCGCGTAACGCAATCATGACAGCCTCAAGTTTGGTCCGCGCTTGAAGCTTCGCCATCACGTTGCGCACGTGGCTCCGCACGGTGTGGGAGGTGATCCCCAGGTGCTCGGAGACCTCCTGCGTGCTCAGGCCACGGGCCAGGGCGCGCAGCACCTCCAGCTCACGGCGGCCAGGGGCTGACGAGGGCGAGCTCTCCGTGGGCTCTGGCGGGCGGTTCGGCCGCTGCAGCAGGCCGACAAGCACCTGCGGCGCGAACAGCACGTCGCCGTTGTTGACGCGGCGGACGGCATTGACGATCTCTTCTGGCGGCAGGCCGCCGTGGATGTAGCCCACCGCGCCAGCCCGGATACTAGCCTCAAGGACCGCCTCGTCCTCGCTCGACGACATGATGATCAGCTTCGAGGAGGACCGCCCCTCCCGAAAGAGGGCGACCCAGCGAGGGAAGTCCTGCAGCAGCAAGTCCGTTCCCAGGAGGACCACGTCCGGCTCGACCGTCAAGATGGTATCGAACACCTGCTCGGCGTCGGTCTGCGATCTGACCACCTGGAAGTCTGGCTGTGCATCGATCAACGCGCCGAGCGTCCGGACCAACAGCAAGTTGCTGTCGCCCAGCACGACAGAGATCGGCATTTGCGCCGGGTCACGCACGTTCATGTTGCTGACGGAATCATGTGTGTGCAGTCGCCCCTCCCCCGAGGCGCTCCCTGACCATTGTGGGTGCTGCCAGCTGCCTGGCGCCGGATTCGCCCCTAGTCTTCTCTCGATCACGACGCTCCTCGCTGCTCGGCCAATGGCAGGTAGTGGGGCAGGGCAGCACGAGCGTACGCCCCGGCCCCGTGCGGTGGTCGAGTCCCGCGCAGGGGACCGCGTGCTACAGCACGGCGCAACAGCTGACGGTCGCCGACACGGGTTGCAAGCACGCCCCCACTCCTTTCGCGATCACCCTGGACGCCATCCCGGCGCGCGTCGGCGGCAGGACCGCGCTGGGCCATGCCAGCCGCCGCGCCCTGGCGTCTGCAACGCTTCACCAGTCCAAACCACTACGAGACAAGCGCATAGCCGACGCTCTGAATCGAGCGGATGCCCGCCTGTCGCCCGTAGCCCAGCCCGAGCTTTCGGCGAAGATGGGTGATGTGTGCGCGAAGGAGCGTTGCCTGCCCGCGGCCATACCCCCAGGTATGGTCGAGCAGGTGCGCGTAGGAGACCGTCCGCCCGGCATTGAGCGCCAGCACGTTCAGAATCCTGAACTCCAGCGGCGTCAACTGGATGGACTCACCCCCCTTGAATGCCTGATGTGCGTGGAAGTCGATCTCCAGATCGGCGATCCGCAGCACTGAGGGCGGCGTCAGCAACGGCCTGACCTGGTACCGCCACCCGATCCGGCGCATCCGCGCGCTCAACTGGCGGACGCTCACCGGCTTGGCGAGACAGTCGTCAGCGCCACTCCGGAACCCCCGGAGAATATCCTCTTCATCATTGCGCGGAAGCAGCACGATCACCGGGAGGTGCTGAGCCGCCCGAATCCGCTGGCACACATCGAACCCATTGATCTTCGGCAATGTGGACGACACAACAACCAGATCGGTCGGCTCATCCTCCCAGCGGCTTAGCGCCTGCTTTCCATTCCTCGCCGTTACGATGTCAAAGCCCTCCTTGCGAAGCGCATAACTCGTAATGTCGAGGGTATCCAGATCGTCATCGGCAAGCAGCACCTTCATGCCCTACCCCATTCAGTCCGCGCAGAGCAGGTCACCGGCCTCCGAGTCGCTACGTCTGTCTCTGCGTAGCCAGCAACTCACCATGAGTCCGCGAACGCTACTTACGCTTCGCGAGGCTGAACGACCCCACGGGTAACGTATGACCCCACCACTCCCCAGATTGCCCCGAGGGAGCGCGGGCCTGCGAGTCGAGTGCGATAGCAATTGACGCCTACAACCACGGACGGCCCTGAGATCCAGTCGCTGGGCCGTACCAGGAAGCGCCACCCGCTTCCCCCGGTGTCAATGCCTACATATCGCCACAGCGTCCACCCCGAATGCTCACACCGACGAGCCGCCCCAAAACGGGTGCTCATCGACATTCAAGGAACGCCCATGCACACCTGCTCTCGCCTGACGCCCACGAGGCGCCCACCGGAGAACGCCAGGCAGAGGTGCGCGTTGCACACGCCGGATTTCCCAATCGGACCAGCAGCAGACGCGCTGGTCCGATCTACACACTCGCTTCCACTAATGGCGGGCGGAAGGGTCGCCGCATATCAGGAGAGGTTCCTTTCTCTCAGCTGACGCGATCGCCGTTCCACCGTTGCAACGACGCCACTACAAAAGCGCGAGAGGTGACGAACGACACTGTTCGCCCCGGAGAAGTCCAAGCTACGCGGTACCGCATCTGTCCACACCGAAATCATCAGGACATGGGTTACGATAGATGATACCGCGCTAGATTGTCCATATGGCCGGGGTGTAATCAACGCAACGTTGATCTTTGTATATGAGTTGACAGTCCTACCTTAGTTGAGTGAGTTTTCGTGACGAACACGTGAAGTTCTAGATCAGTAGCGCGCTGGCGATAGTACGTACGGGCTACTTTTCTCGGTGAAGAATAGTCAGCTTCCGCCGTCCCTTTTTATCATTGAAGAAGTGTAACAGCGGCGACGCTCTGCGATATCTCCCTGTTGGACGTCCATTCTTGCGTGGCGCCTGGTTGCCGGTGCGAGCTTGTCTCTTGAATGTATCCAGCGACTCTCAGATATGCTTCATCTATCTCTCATCAATGCTTCAGAGAAGGATATCTTACCCGATGCATCGCTGTCTTTGACACCGCAAGGCATGTGTATCTTGAACAGACAGTCACTCAGCAGGCGCAGCCAGCGCCTCATCCGGATGATACGTAGGCGTACGCAGGTCGCCACACAAACGTAACACCCACGATGAGCGTGGGTCTGGTCCGATCTGCCAGGGTGAGCCGTAACAAGCACCGCCCATCAGCATCTCGATGCCGGCCGGCTGCGCGTACCGGTCGGCCCCTGACCACCTGCCCCCTCAAATTGTTCTCAACACGCAATCCAGAAGTGGTCAACTGCCTTTTTCTACACTCGAATCGGCGAGAGCTTCTGGTCTGCACCGGCGTGCCACCATCGCCACTCCGCCTGTCCGCAGGCGGCGCCACGCCGAGACTATCGGGAGAGAAGCCGTGAAGGTTGCGATCCTGGCCGGGGGGATGGGCACCCGCCTGGCCGAAGAAACATCGGTGCGGCCAAAGCCACTGGTCGAGATCGGCGGCAAGCCGATTCTCTGGCACATCATGCAGCTGTACGCGCATCATGGTTTCAGCGACTTCGCTGTGGCGCTGGGATATCGTGGGGACGATATCAAGCGCTACATGCTCGACCTGTATCGGCTGAACGGGTCGCTCCATATCGACTATGCCGAGCGCGGTGTCCACCATGACGCCAACGGCCACAACGGGAACGGGACTGGCCATCACACCAATGGCTACGACCGTGCAGCGGGAATCGAATCCTGGCGCGTTGACCTGGTCGAGACCGGCGAGACGACGCAGACCGGGGGGCGCATCAAGCGCCTGACGCCGTACCTGAAGGACTCCACCTTCATGGTCACCTACGGTGACGGCGTCGCCGACGTGGACCTGCGCGCGCTTCTGGCATTCCACCGGCAGCATGGGCGGCTCGCCACCGTCACCGCCGTCAAACCAACGGCCCGCTTCGGCATCCTGCAGATCGATGGTGACCGCGTCACCAGCTTCCGCGAGAAGCGCACGACGGACGAGGGCTGGATCAACGGCGGCTTCTTTGTCTGCGAGCCGGAGGTGCTCGACTACATCCAGGGGGATGACACGGTCTGGGAGCGGGAGCCGCTCGAAGCGCTGGCGCGGGATGGGCAGCTGGTGGCGTACCGGCACGACTCCTTCTGGCAGTGCATGGACACGCTGCGTGAGAAGCAGCTGCTGCAAGAACTGTGGGACCGGGGCAATCCGCCCTGGAAAGTCTGGGGGAACCATTGCGAGTCCTACTGACGGGGCACACGGGCTACATCGGAACAGTCATGGCGCCGATGCTCGCGCGGGCAGGGCATGAGGTCATCGGCCTGGATACCGGACTGTTCGAGGGCAACCTCCTCGGACGGGCCGACGCGCTTCCGGCGATGCGGCTCGACATCCGCGACGTCGCCCAGGACGACCTGGCTGGCTTCGATGCCATCGTGCACCTCGCCGGGCTCTCCAACGACCCGCTGGGCGATCTGAACGCCGATCTGACCTTCGAGATCAACCACCGGGCCTCGGTCCGGCTGGCGCGGCTGGCGCGGGCCGCCGGCGTCGAGCGGTTCGTCTTCGCCTCCTCGTGCAGCCTGTACGGCGCAAGCGGCGACGAGATGGTGACGGAGACCGCCGCCTTCAACCCGGTGACGGCGTACGGCAGCTCGAAGATCAAGGTCGAGCAGGACGTGGCCCCGCTCGCGACGGACGACTTCTCGCCCGTCTTCCTGCGGAATGCCACGGCCTACGGGGCCTCGCCTCGGCTGCGCGGCGATCTCGCCGTCAACAACCTGGCCGGCTTCGCCTTCACCACCGGCCGCGTCGAGATCATGAGCGACGGCTCGCCCTGGCGCCCGTTCGTCCACGTCGAGGACATCTCGCTCGGCGTCCTCTGCGCGCTCGAAGCGCCGCGCGAGGCGATCCACAACCAGGCGTTTAACATCGGTCGGGACGACGAGAACTACCAGATTCGGGACGTCGCCGAGATGGTCCGCGAGGCCGTCGCCGGCAGCACCGTGCAGTACGCCTCGGACGCCAGCCCGGACAAGCGCTGCTACCGCGTGAGCTTCGCGAAGGCGCGCGACGGGCTGCCCGGCTTCCGCCCGACGTGGTCCGTGAAGAAGGGCATCGAGCAGCTCCTGGAGTCGTACCACCGGCACCACCTCCAGTTCGACGACCTGATCGGTCCGCGCTTCCAGCGCATTCGGCACATTCGCCAGCTGCTGGCCGAGGGGCAGCTGCAGGACGACTTGCGCTGGATGGCCGGCGCGACCGCGCACCCGGCGTCGGTGCTGGTCTAGGCCGAAACCATACGGCCCGGGAGTCCGCACCCCGGCCGCGAGGCCAGGAATGGCCCTCACCCCGGTGCGAGAAGGGCTCTCACCGCCCGGGCTCGTACTTCACCACGCAGAAGGCGATGTCCTACCGTCATCCCGAGCGGAGCGAGCGTGCGAGCGCAGTCGAGGGAGCTTCTCCTGTACACCCGTGCGAGGAAGATCCCTCCGTTTCGCTCGTTCCCCGCGTAGCTTGCTTTGAGCTTGCCGAATGGGGTCGGGATGACAGACCCGTCACATCCGGCATGGCGACGGACTCGCCCCTCAACACCAACCGTCAACGCGTCAGGTTCCGCCAGCAGGCAGGAGAGGTGGTAATGGCAGGTCGAAAGGTCTTCGCTCCGCAGCGGTCGCAGGGCGCCGCCGTGGGCCTCATGCGCGAGGTAACGGTGTGCCCGGCCTGTGGGGCTGATGGCTTGCAGCCGTTCCACCGGGTCGAGAGCATGCCGGCGGCCAGCTGCCTGCTCGCAGATGACGGCGAGGAGGCGCGCAGCTACCCGCGCGGCGCCATCGAGCTGGCGCTCTGCCGGGCGTGCGGCTTCATCACCAACACCCGCTTCGACCCGTCCATCATCGACTACTCCTCCAGCTACGAGGAGACGCAGTCGTTCTCGCCCCGCTTCCGGCGCTTCGCCGGCGGCCTGACGAGCCGGCTGGTCGATGGCTACGGTATCCGGAACAAGACGGTGCTGGAGATCGGCTGCGGGCGCGGCGACTTCCTGGCCATGCTCTGCGAGGCCGGCAACAATCGCGGCATCGGCATCGATCCGAGCTACCGTGCCGGCGACATCCAGAGCCCGGCCCTGGAGCGCATACAGTTCATCCCCGAGTTCTACGGGGAGCAGCATGCGGGTATCGAAGCCGACCTGATCTGCTGCCGCCACACGCTGGAGCACGTCCAGCCGACCACCGAGTTCCTGCGGATGGTGCGCCGCTCCATCGGGGACCGCGACACCGTCGTCTTCTTCGAAGTGCCGGACGTGGCCCGTGTGCTGCGCGACCTCTCGGTCTGGGACATCCACTACGAGCACTGCTCCTACTTCACGCTCGGCGCGCTGGCGCGGCAGTTCCGCGCGGCCGATTTCGACGTGCTGGAGCTGGAGCTTGGCTACGAGGATCAGTACTGCCTGATCGTGGCCCGGCCGTCGCGCGGCCAGCCCACGCCGCCGCTGCCGGCCGAGAACGATCTGGGACAGACCGTCGCACTGGTCGAACGGTTCCAGCAGATCTATCCCCAGCAGCTGGAGAAGTGGCGCGCGCAGTTGCAGCGTATCCGCCAGTCCCGCAAGCGAGCGGTCATCTGGGGGGGAGGGTCGAAGGCCGTCTCCTACCTCTCGCTGCTGGGCGTCACCGACGAGGTGGCGTTCGTCGTGGACATCAACCCGCAGCGTCAGGGCCAGTTCCTGGCCGGGCCGGGCCACCAGATCCTGCCGCCGGCCGAGCTGCAGCGCTATCGGCCAGACGTGGTCATCGTCATGAACCCGATCTACCTCGACGAGATCGGGGCGGACCTCGAAAAGATGGGCCTCCAGCCGGAGCTGGTCCCGGCCTGATTCGCGCGGGGGCGACGCGAGCCTCCCCGCCGCGCCGCCTCGCCCACCACCTCATCAGCGGCCCAGTTCAGCTCCCCAGGAGCGAGCGGAGGAGTGATCCTTGAC
This sequence comes from Chloroflexota bacterium, assembly GCA_020850535.1. Classification (NCBI taxonomy): domain Bacteria; kingdom Bacillati; phylum Chloroflexota; species Chloroflexota bacterium. The sequence continues at coordinate 23,596 of JADZEM010000223.1, read as the reverse complement.
ACCGCGCGTCAGCATCCTGTTGGCGACCTGGAACCGTGCGCGCTTCCTGCCAGACGCGCTCGACAGCGCCCTGTCCCAGACGATGCCGGACTTCGAGATCATCGTCAGCGACAACGCGTCCACGGATGACACCGAGGCGCTGGTCCGCGAGTACGCGGCCCGGGACTCCCGCGTCCGCTACTTCCGCAACGACGAGAACGTCGGCCTGACGCGGAACTTCAACCTCGCGTATGCGCGGTCCTCGCCGGACGCCGAGTTCTGGGTCTGCCTGCCGTCCGATGACCGCTGGGCGCCGACGTACCTTGAGAAGACGGTCGGCGTGATGGACCGCGAGCCGGACGTGACCCTCGTCCACACCGACTCCTACCGCACCGACGCCGAGGGCGCGATCCTCAACTGCTGGTCGGACCTCTGGACGGCGCTGCCGCCGGCTGGCCGGCACCAGGCCCTGCGCGAGCTGATTCGCGGCTGCTACATCTGCTACCCGACGGCCCTGGCTCGGCGGGCCGCCGTCGAGCGCATCCATCCCCGCCCGCCCGGCGAGCTGTGGGACAACCGCTACACCGCTACGATGGACTGGAGCCTGTACCTCCAGCTGTTTGGGCGTGGCGCGCAGGCCTACTACCTGGACGAGCCGCTGGCCTACTTCCGCAAGCACCCGGATGCGCTCACCATGCCGGCGAACCTCGTGCCGCGCCTGCGGGAGGAGATCCGCCTGCTGACCGAAGGCTTCGCGCCGGTCTGCCCACCCGCCCTCGAACGTGCGCGCAGGCAGGCCGTCCAGGAGCGCGCCGCGAACCTCGGCTTCAACCTCCTGCACTCCGGCTCCGCCGACGAGGCCGGCGCAGCGCTTGAGACGGCCCGCCGGTCCGGCGGCCGGCGTCTCGACGTGATGGTGGCCGGGGCGATCTCGGCGCTGCCCGTCTCGCCAAAGGTCCGCAGCGGCCTCTGGCGTCTGACCTACTCGACCTCCACCGCCATGCGAGGCTTGCGTGCTGCCGCACCCCGCGCTCAGGCGAGAACAGGCTGATTCGCGTGGGGCACCCGTCGCCGCCCAGCCGGCCGCAGCCGTCACGATCCGCCCGGCCGCCGCTGCCACCACCTCCACGAACTGCGGGGCGCCCGCGCAGCGTGTTGCGGCTCATCTTGCTCGGGCTTTCGGCCGTTCTGGCCATCCTCGTGGTGGTGAGCGCGGGTATCCTGCGCTCGCCGCGCGCAGCACAGTCAACCGTGAGCGTCGCAGCCGCCAGCCCGAACTCGATCAACGCCACGTTCCCGCTCGGCGTGTTCGAGGACGCCCAGATGATCGGCGGGCGCGGCGGGCGGTTCGAGGCGATGCTGACCGACCTCCAGGCGCGCGGCCTCGACTCGGTGCTGCTGACCAACAGCTACGCCAGCCGCGACGCCAGCCTGCTGGACGTCTCGGACCGGCTCGGGATGAACGTCTTCTTTGCGCTGACCGATCTGCAGCAGCCCTGGTGGGCGGACGACGCCCCAGCCGACCGCGCCCGCGCCGAGGCGCTCGTGCGGCCGGCCATCGAGCGGCTGGCCGGGCACCCCAGCCTGAAGGGGTACTCCATCGCCGACGAGCCGACGCTCGACCTGAAGGACAAGCTGGCGGTGTTGACGGACGTCTTCCACACGCTCGATCCGGAGCGCCCGGCCATGCCGATCTTGATCGGGCTGGATCGCGCGCAGCCGCTCTACCAGGCGGCGAAGCCGCGCGTGCTCCTGATCGACGTGTACCCGTTCGGCTTCAAGAACCCCGTCGGCGATCTCTCGATGACGGGCTACGGCTACTGGTTCATGGACTTCATCAGCTACGTGCGGGCAGTCAGCCAGCAGCGAGAGCCCGGCACACCGCTCTGGATGATCCTCCAGACCCACAGCTTCAAGGAGGAGCTGCGCCAGCCGATCCCGGCTGAGCTGCGCGTCCAGAACTGGCTGGCCGTGGGCGAGGGCGCAACAGGCATCTTCTGGTTCGTCTACAGCTCGCAGCAGGGCTGGACCGGCCTGAAGGACAACCCTGGCCTGATGACGGAGGTTGCCAACTTCGCAACGCAGATCCGGCCGGTGCGGGAGTCGCTGGTCCGCTCGGTCAAGGCGGATGACGCCTTCCAGGTCAGCGGCGACAACAGCGCCTACGTCAGCACGCTCCAGCGCGATGATGGCCGCAAGCTCGCCGTGGTCGTCAACCGCGACGTGCTGCGGGCGCACGAGGTGGCGATCACCTCGAAGATCGGCGGCCGGCTCCGCAGCCTGACCGGGAACGACTGCCGCAGCTACGAGCTGGGCCAGCCGATCCCCTTCGAGGCCGGCAGCGGCGCCGTCTTCGAGCTGGTCGAAGACGGCCAGACGGCGGCCGGCGCCTACGAGGGCGGCGTCCCGCCGTACCCCGTGGACTACACCGCCGAGGTCACCAAATGGTGGGCGGGGCACCCGCTCAACCCGGACAGCCTCTGCCACATCTCCGAGGACGCCATCGTCTCGCCGCCGAACGTCGTCAACGTGGCCCGCCAGTACGGCGGCAACATCCAGACGGCCATCGACGCGCTGCCGGGCAACGGCGGGACGCTCTACTTCGAGCCGGGCTCCTACAGCGCGGCCTTCAAGCTCGTGGGCAAGAGCAACGTCCACTTCGTCTCAGACGGCGGCGCGATCCTCAAGGGAGGCCCCGCCCAGATCTCCGGCTGCACCGTGGGGCTGGATTACGGCCCGTTCAACACGGCGTTTGCCAGGAAGGATCCGGACGCTCTGCGCTGCGCCACCACCGAGCGCATCCAGAACATCTACTTCAAGAACCTGACGTTCGACGGCGAAGGGACCGCGCTGCAAGCCATCAGCCTGAGCGCGGCCCGAGATGTGCTGTTCGACAACATCACCCTGCAGAACTACGCCGACCCGAAGGAGCATCACCGTGGCCTGATCTCGGCGACGGCCATGCTCGACAACATCTGGGTACGCGGCAGCCACTTCGTGGGCAACGAGCGGTACGCGCTCTACTTCGACGGCGCGCAGGGCTCAGGCGTCATCGGTTCGACCATCGAGCCGGGCTTCGGCTCTGGCGGCCTGCTGTTCCTGACCAACGACGACTTCTCGCTGGATCTCAACGGCAACGACCAGTGGGATCCCGGCGAAATGCGCCACTCCAACTACATCGTCGTCGCAAACAACACGTTCAACGCCGATGCCAACGGTCGGAGCCTCTACTCGATCGTCAGCTACACCGGCGCAAACGCCCTGATCACCGGCAATCAGGTCAAGGGGGGCGTCCAGATGCTGGCCGACTTCGCCAATCGCTGCTCGCAGCGGTGGGCGAACCTCCCCTACGAGCACATTGGCAGCAAGGTGATCGGCAATCGCGTGCGGAATGCTCGACAGCTCGTGAACGTCTCTGGGCAGACCATCAACTGCGCTGGAGCCGATGGAACCATTGGGCGGTACGAGGTGAAAGACAACGTGATTGAGATCAGTACTGGCCTGGAAGCCGTCGTGCAAGAGCGCGGCAAGGTCGTCGGCCCGAACGTCACATCCGCCAACTGGACGCTGGGCGTATCAGGGGGCGGCCGGTGACCATTCGACCGTTCTCTTCAAATGCGGGCGCACGGCGGTCTCGCCTGACGCCTGTGCCGGCCGTCCAGGCCGCTGCACTGCCCCCGCTCAACGCGGGGGCGGCCACCCCCGGCGAGGCGCGCCCGCATCAGCGCGCCTCCAGCACCCTGGCGGTCCGCAATGGCCTCTGGAGCAGCCTCGCGAGTCTGGCCGGCGCGGTGGCCGGACTGGTCGGCTCGGTCGTCATCGTGCGGGGGCTGACCCCGGACGAGTACGGCGCGTTCAGCTACTACCTGTGGCTCGCCAGCATCCTGGGGACGCTCGGCTCGCTGGCGCTGCCCAACGCGCTGACCAAGATCCGCTCGGAGCTGCGCGGCGAGCAGCTCGACGATCAGGCCGGAATGCTCTCTGGCCTCGTGGTCGCGATCCTGCTGGCGCTCAACCTTACGATCGCCCTGGCGCTGGTGGCCTGGGCCTTCACGAACGGGCTCCCAGACCGCACCTACCAGCTCGTCATCGCCCTGAGCGTCATCCCGGTCGCCCTGACCGCCGTGCTCCGCTCCCACCTCTGGGCTGACCAGCGCTACCGCCCGGTCTCCATCGTCACGATCCTGGCGACGGGCGTCCACCTCGCACTGATCGGCGTGGCGGTCTGGCTGCACTGGCACGTGACCGGCTTCCTGATCGCCGCGCTGGCGCTGAACGCCGCGCCGTGCCTGGGGCTGCTGGCCGTCGTCGGGTGGTCCCTGCCGAAGCTCAGCCTGCCGCGCCTCGGGCTGCCGGACACGGCGATCCTGCGGCGGTACGTTGCCTTCGCCGCGCCGGCGGCGTTCGTCCAGTTCTCCGATCAGCTCATCTGGCAGCGCTCGGGCGTCTTCTTCCTGGAGCGCGAGAGCACCCTGGATCAGATCGGCTACTACAGCCTCGCCTTCACCGGGTTCAGCCTGTTTCTGGCGCTCGGATGGGCGCTCGTGCAGGGCTACTACCCGGCCATCTCGCACGACTACGGCGCCGGCGACTGGGCCGGCATCCGGCGGCGGCTGCACCAGGCCGTCGAGCTGGCGAGCCTGTACGCCGCACCGGTCAGCCTGGGCGGGCTGGCGATGCTCCCGTTCCTGCTGCCGCTCGTCTACGGCGAGAAGGTTGCGCCCTCGATCCCGGTCGCGCAGGTGCTGTTCGCCGGGCTGCTGCCGGGCGTCATCACCGCCGTCTTCGGGCTGACCATCAGCGCCATCGGCGGTATCTGGCTGCACGTGCGGCTCGGGCTGATCTCCGCCACCGTCAGCATCCTGGCAAACCTCGTGCTGGTGCCGCGCTACGGCGCCGTGGGCAGCGCGATGGCGAACACCGTCTCGCAGCTGACGACCGCCACCATGCTGATGGTCTGTGCGTACCTGTTCTACAGGCTCGATCTGCCCTGGAAGCGGGCCGGCACGATCCTGGCGGCCGGCATCGTCAGTACCTACATCCTGCCGACGGTCATCCACGAGCTGATGCCGGACCTGCTCGGGCTGGTGCTGGCGATCGTCGCGGCCGCCGTGGCCTACGTCGGGCTGCTCTGGTGGCTCGGCTACCTCAAGCTGCTGCTCAGCTTGCGCGGCGGCACCCCATGAGAATCCTGCACCTGCTCGGCGACCGCCGCCTGCCGCGGCAACCGGACACCACCGGCAGCAGCGGGGTGGTTCGGGCCGCGCTGGAGCTGGCGGCCGCCCAGGTGCAGCGCGGCCACGACGTGACGATCCTGGCAGTCGGCGCGGAGGCCTGGGAGACGCGCTGGCGGGGCGTCCGCCTCGCCGTGCGTCGGGCGGTCTCGTGGGGGCAGGTGCGCGTGGCCGGGCGGTCCATCGATTTCCGAACGCACCTGGCGAACCTGCTGTACTGCCTCAAGCTGCGGCCGGACGTGGTGCATGCCCACAACTACTACTACCTGCGCGGCCTGCCGGTCGGCCGCCGCGTGATCCACTTCCACGCCGACCCACTCTACGTCAGTACGCGGGGCGTTCGGACCGATTTCTCACCGGCTGATTTCGCCCTGGTGGCCCGGACCAGCCATGTCCAGGTCGGCAACAGCCACTTTGTGACGGCCCAGGTCAGGCGCGGGCTGGGCGCGGCTGGCAACGTCCACACGGTCTACTGCGGCGTCGAGTATGGGCGGTACGGCGGCTCGCAGGTGGCCGAGCAGGCCGCCCAGTTGCGAGCCTCCTGGGGCGTCCGCCGCGACGAGCCGGTGCTGCTCTACGCCGGGGCCGTCGTGCCGGAGAAGGGCGTCCTGCATCTGGCGCGGGCCTACGAGCGTCTGGGCACGGGAGCAGCGCGGCTGGTGCTGGCCGGCGGGCGCGATCTCTGGGGCGGCCGGGTCCACCGCGAGGACGACGGCGGCTACGACCAGACCGTCTACGCCGCACTGGCGGACGGCATCGCCTCGGGGGCCGTGCGGGCGCTCGGGAACGTGCCATCCCGCGAGATGCCAGCCGTCTACGCCGCTGCCGACATCCTGGTTGTGCCGTCCGTCTGGCACGAAGCGTTCGGGCTGGTGGCGCTCGAAGCGGCGGCGAGCAGTCGGCCAGTGATCGCCTCGGCGACCGGCGGTCTGCCCGAGATCGTGACGCCGGCCTGCGGCATCACCGTGCCGCCCGGCGACGAGGACGCCCTGCTGGCCGCCATGCGGACGCTCATCGCCGATCCGGAGCTGCGGCGTCGGCTCGGCGAGGGTGGCCGTCAGCACGCCGCGCAATTCTCGTGGGCTGCCTCGGCGGCGCAGCTCGACCTGCTGTACGGGCGGACGCCGGCCCGCGACACGGCCACGCCCGACCATCCGGACCTTGCCCGGGGGACCGCATGAAGCAGCGTCTACGCTCCATCGCTCTCGGCGGCGCGCTCGCGTTCGCGTGCAGCACCGCGCTGATCGGGCCGCCGACCGTGGCGCAAGGCCAGACGGCCACCCCGACGCCGCAGCCTGAGCTGGAGATCAGCCGCGTCTTCCAGACCGACCAGAACGGCGACGGTCGGATGGACCTCACCACCATCGAGTCGAACTTCGCCGGCGGCGCTGACCGCATCCAGGTCTTCGACGGCGGCGAGGACATGGCCACCAGCGAAGACTGGGCCACCGCCACGGACTTCGAGAACGACACCTGGGTCTTCGACGTGGGCGGCAACAACCGCGCCGAGCTGATCATCCAGTTCGCGCGGGTCGACGAGACGCGCGTCGAGGCCCGCATGTTCGACGACGACGACGGCGACGGGATGGTGGCGTACCACGTCAACGCCCTGGGCCAGCCGGTCATCACCGAGACGCGCTTCCCCCGCCTGACCGTTTCCACCTGGTCAACCTGGACGCGCGGCGACGGCGGCCTGTCCTACAACCTGCGCTTCGCACAAGACGGCCTGTTTCCCGGCGAGGAGAACTCACAGGAGCTGGTCAACGCCATGAGGCGCGATGGCCGCGTGGACGCCGAGACCATCTTCGCGGACGAGGACGGCGACGGTACGCCCGAGTACATGCTCAACCGGCTGCTCGCGCCGTCGCCGGAGTCGTCGGGCCTGCACCGCATGGGCGTCCAGTACAACTCCGGCCGCGTCCACCCGCGCGAGAACGCCGCCGCCATCCTCTGGCCGCTGCTCGGGCGCGGCGCTGCCGACCGGGCCGGCAGCTACTTTGACTCCGCCCCCACCATCGAGGTCGACTGGACACGCGGGCGGATCGTAGACGCAGGCCTGATCGGCTACCCCGTCGAGCAGGGCTTCCACATCAACGCGCTGACCTACCTGCTGCCCGACGTACGCACCGTGCCGAACTTCGAGAACATGATGGCCTACTACGATCTGGACGGCGACCATGACCACCGCCCAGAGCTGTTCATCCGGCACCGCTACTACGAGGCCGGCGACCGCCACGGCGAGAACGTCGTCCCCGCCGCCAACGAGATCCGCTACACCTGGACGGACCACAACCCGAACGGCCTGATCTGGGACTACAAGCTCGGGCTGGCCGGCCGGCACCTGATCACCGACACCGTGAAGATCGGCGGGTTCGACATCGGCATCGTGCCGTACGAGCGGCTGCCGCGGTGGGTCGCCGAGCGCACCTGGGACATGGCGACGTTCGTGGCGCGCGAGGGGCCGGGCTACGCCAGCTCCGAGGGCATCTACGAGTGGGCGCCCATCGAGGAGAAGTCCTACAACGAACTGATCCAGATGGACCCGCGCGCCGCCGAGCAGAGCCGGGCGGCCGGCCCCTATCTGCGGGGCAGCATCTCGATCCCGCCGGCCGGCAAGTTCAGCGGGATGCGCCCGGGCTTCCGAGGCGAATACGCGTTCGAGTTCGGGATTCGGCCGCTGCTCTACCTCAGCCCCGTTGACCGACGCCTGCACCTCCAGAAGTCCACCGGCGGGGTCTGGCAGGTCAACCAGAGCTCGGCCGTCCGCTACGCCGACACCAACCAGGATGGCTGGCTCGACTCCTGGACCTATGTCGAAGCCGACGGCGAGGGGCAGATCACCGAGACGCGCGAGCTGCACGTCCTGAGCGGCTTCCTGGTCTACGGCGACAGCGGCCAGCTGGTGCTGCGGAAGGCTGCCGTCAAGCCCTCCGTCTACGAGGCCGTCGTGCCGACTACCGGCGACGAGGCGCGCGCCCTGAAGGGGGCCGTTGATGCGCTGGGCAAGCAGCCGGCGGCTGGCGACCTTCGCCAGATGCAGCAGCAGTTCGAGGGCGAGGAGCAGCGCATCAGCGGCGTCCAGATGGGCGAGTTCCGCGCCCTGAGTGGCGGCGGCTTCCGCTTCGTGCTGGACGTGCAGGCACAAACTGGCTCCGAGGGTCCGCAGCTCCTCGATCTGCGCGGCGTGCGGCCGGGGCGGTACGTGGTGGCGAGTGGGACGGATGGCGTCTTCTCGCTCGATCCGCTGACGGAAGCGTCATTTGCGCTCGACTTCTGGGGCGAGAGCGAGGCCGGGCGGATGCTGACCGCCGACGCCTCCGGACTGGTCCGCATCTCGGTCACCAACCTCGGCCTGCACGATGCTCCGAACCTGACCGTTCGCCTGGAGCGTGTCTCCAGCGACGGCGTCTCGACCATGCTGGGCGATTTCAAGACCGACGTCCTGGCCGGCGAGCCGTTCCAGATGGCGATTCCCTGGCAGCCGGTCCGCTCCGGACCCTGGACGATCCGCCTCTGGGCCGAGGACGCCACCGGCAAGACCGTTGCCTCCGAGACGCAAGAGGTCCAGGTGCGGCGGCGCTCCGTCCTGGCCGGCCCCATCGCGACACAGCTGCCGAGCACGGAGACGCTCTTCCAACTGTCGATCCCGCTGTTCTTCCTGGCCGTCGGGTTCGGCGTGGTCGTGGCCCTGCTGCTCCGCTCCAGCGAGACCCGGAGGCGCGAGACATGATCGCCGAGCATCGCTACAACGACCGACTCAGCCCGCGCGCCGCCTGGAGCATCATCGTGCTGGTGGGGCTGGCGGTGCTGATGTCGATGTTCGTCATCGCGCGGTACCGGGGCTTCTGGGGCGAGGGCGACACCAGCGGCATCATCCGCACCAACCGCGCGGTGGTGGACGGCGCGACGCTGATCCCGGCCGGCGCTGACCTCGCCTACCCGAACGGGTACGCCTACCAGGCGGTCGTCACGTTCCTGGTCGGCGCCACCGGGATGAGTCTCGCCACGCTGACGATGTACGGCTCGGCCCTGCTGATGGTCTGGACGATTGTGCCCGCCTGGCTGCTGTTCCGGGAGCTGACCGGCACCGTCCGGGGGGCCGTCCTCGGCACGGCCCTGCTCTACATTCAGCCCGAGTACCTCTTCCCGATCATGCGGGGCACCCACGAGAAGTTCACGCGCGGCCTGATGCTGCTCGGGCTGTACCTGCTGTTCCGGAGCCTCCGCTCGCGGGACGATCCGGTCAGGTTCGGGGCGCTGGTCGTGGCGTTCTACATGTGCGTCTACGCCATCTTCTCGTTCAACAACCTGCTGGCAACGTCGTACGTGGCCGGCCTGATCTGCACGCTGGTCATCGCCATCATCATCACGCGGATCACCGGGACGCCGCTGCTGATGATCGGGCCGGCCCTGCGCCGCCTGGGCTACGCAGCGTTGATCTCGATGATCTTCGCCTACATCCTGACCTTTCACGCCTACCGCCCGGCCATCCACGACGTCCGCGTGATCCAGCAGGTGCAGGAGCGCATAGCCATCGTGTTCTTCGGCGCACCCTCTCCCGAGAAGGACGCGCCGCCCGCCCAGATCACCAACCCGTACGTGGCCATCAACACCGGCTGGCTCAGTCCCACGGTCTACCTGACGGTCAGCCTCGCGAACTGGCTGCTGCTGGCCTCGTCCGGGCTGATCTGGGCGACGCAGGGCATCCTCTGGCTGCTGCGCCGGCGCAAACCGTTCTCCGAGAACGAGATCCTGCTCTGGGCGCTGTACGGGGCGTTCGGGCTGCAGGGCGCGGCCAGCATCATCGTCGACCTGAGCGGCTCGCTGGCGGCGAACCTGCAGCACCGCATGTTCCCGAGCTTCGTGATGATCGCGGCGCCGGTGACCGCCCGCTGGATGGCCAGTTGGACCCTGCAGAACCGCGTCGTGCGGTGGGCGGCGCCGGTGCTGGTCGGGACGCTGGTGGCCGTCCTGAGCGTGCTGTCGCTGTTCAAGGCGACGAACGAGCCGCTGCTCAGCAACAAGTGGGTCTACTACCAGCCCGGCGAGGCGACGGCCATCACCTGGGCTGAGACGGCCCTGCGCGGGCGCTCGCTGTGGGTCGCCTACGACGAGCGCGTCAACACCGGCGAGCAGATCCGGCGCGGAGCCACACCCCGCGAGATCAAGTTCGATCAGTTCGACGTGGACGAGGGCACCCGCGACTTCATGATCTCGGAGGTCACCCGCGAGCAGGCGATCCGCTACGGCGTCCCGCTGCCCGTGGAGGCCGACAGCATGATCACCTACGACAACGGGCAGGCCCAGATCTACCACTCACGGCCGAGGAGTCCGTTCCAGCGATGAATGCTCTGCCGCGCCCTCAGTCAGGGCCACGCGTTGGCCTGATCACCTACGCGCTCGACCGGGCGACGGGCGGCATCGCGCGGTACACCCGCGAGCTGCGGGCCGCCTTGCTGCGGGCCGGGCTGCCGCTGACCATCCTCCAGGCCGGCCGCGAATTGCCGCCCTCGCCCACCACGGTGCAGTTACCTGGGGCTGGCCTGCTGCCCGGCCTGATGACGGTCGGCCAGGCCGAGATCGCCTGGGCCGCTCGCCGCCACGATCTCGATCTCGTCCACGATCCGACGGGCGTCTCACCGCTGTTGCTGACGACGCGCCAGCGCGTGGCGACCATCCATGACGTGATCCCGCTGATCTACCCGGCCGCCAGCACCACGCTCGACCGCCTGATCTACCACCGGTGGCTGCCGAGCGTCGCCCGGCGGCTGGACGCCATCCTGACGGTCAGCGAGTGCTCGCGGCACGACATCGTGCGGCTGCTGCGGGTCGATCCCGCGCGGGTCCACGTCACGCCGAACGCCGTCGGGCCGGAGTTCGCGCCCGCGACGCCGGAGCAGATCACTACGGTGACGGCACGGCAGGGCATCACCGGGCCGTACCTCCTCTACGTCGGCTCGGTGGAGGCGCGCAAGAACCTGACGCGGCTGCTGCACGCCTTCGCGGCGCTCCCCGAGGACGCGCGCGGCTGGCAGCTCGTCATCGTCGGGGCGTCCGGCTGGAAGTCCAGCCCGGTCTACGCCACCGTCGAGCAGTTGCGGCTGGGGGACCGGGTCCGCTTCCTGGGCTTTGTCCCAGACGCCGACCTGCCAGCCCTCTACAGCGGCGCAGACCTGTTCGTCTTCCCGAGCCTCTACGAGGGGTTCGGGCTGCCCGTCCTCGAAGCGATGGCCTGCGGGACGGCGGTCATCACCTCGTCCACGTCGTCGCTGCCGGAGATCGCTGGCGATGCAGCACGCCTCTGCGATCCGCTGGACGTGCCGGGGCTGACCACGGCGCTGCGTGAGCTGCTGCGCGAGCCTGCGCATCGCCAGGAGCTTGCCGCGCGCGGTCTGGCGCGCGCAGCCCAGTTCACCTGGGACCGCACCGCCCAGGCCACGCTCGACGTGTACCGCGGCGTGACGGGAGGCATCCACCGTGTGGCAAGCTAATGGAATGAAGGCCCTCACCCCCGGACCCAGGGGTCAAACCTGATGGCCGTGGCAGTGCAGGGCGCTGGGCGGGCCGTCGTGCGCTCGCGGGATCTCGCGGTAGCGGTGGCCTGCGCGGTGCTGCTGCTCGGGGTGATGCTGATCGAGAGCCGCGCTGCGCCGGTCCTGTTCGTTCGGCTGGTGCTCGGGCTGATCGTCGTGTTGTACCTGCCGGGCTACTGCCTGCTGGCCGTCCTCGCGCCGCGCCGGCAGTCGCTGGATCAGGCCGAACGCATCGGCATCAGCATCGGCGTCAGCGTGGCGATCATCCCGCTGTTGGCGCTGCTGCTGGATGCCTCGCCGGGCGGCCTGCGCCCCTGGCCCGTCGTGATGGCTGAAACCGTCTGGATCGTGTCCTGCGTCCTGCTGGCGTTGTGGCAGCGGTCGCAGCAGCCGCCACCCTCGATGCGCCCTGCCATCTCCCAGATCCCGACGCGGCGCTGGCTCGGGCAGTTGAGCGGCCCGGAGCGCATCGTCTTCCCGCTGGTGCTGATCGCCCTGGTGCTGGCGGGCGGCGCGGCCCTGGTGACGATGCTGACGCCGACGGCTGACGACCTGATGACCGAGATGTACGTGCTCGGGCGCGGCGGCCTCGCGGAGCAGCTGCCGCGCAAGGTCGAGGTCGGGGAGCCGGTCAACGTGACGCTTGGCATCGTCAACCACGAGCTGTTCAGCCAGCGCTACCGCTTCGAGGCCTGGACCGTCGATTCCTGGAACCCGGGCGATCGCGAGGTGCTGGTCGCGCCATCGACGCTCTCCGTCGGCCCAGGCGAGAAGATCGAGTGGCCGCTGACCTGGACGATGCCCCGCCCGGGCGTCGATCAAATGATCGAGCTGGCGCTCTACCTGAACCGCGAGGAGCAGCCGTACCGGCGACTGCGACTCTGGGTAGATGTTGCGCCAGGAGCCGCCGGCGACACCAACGCCGGCGAGAGCGATCTGGCCGGCGGCGTCGAGGCGAACCTTGCGCCGCCTGGAGACAGCGGCGTCCGCCCGACCCCGGCCCCACCCCCCAGCCAGCACCTTCCGATGTCCGTCCCGCAGCCGTTCGCCCCAGGAGCCGGCGCGCGAAGCGGTCAGCGGTGAAGAGGAGCACTGGATGACGAAGCGGCAGCAGGCGCAACGGCCTGACGTGCAGGGAGTCCTGACGGGGACGGAGCCGAGCGCCCGGTTCTGGGCGATCGTGCGACCCCTGTTCCGTGGAGCGGCGGCCCCTGCGCGCATGGCGCTGTTGACGCTGCCGGCCCTCGTGATGCTGACCGTCCTCTCGCTGACCCCCCAGGAGCGGCAACGGCGGCGGCTGGAGGCTGTCGGCGACGACACCGGCGGCCAGGAGCCGCCCGAGACGCGCAGCGGCCCACGTCCGTACCTGGATCTTGTGTCCACACGGACCCGACTCAAGGTCGCTGCCGCCGTCACGCTGCTGCTGCTCGCCGTGGCGGAGTTGTCGATTGTGATGGCCGGCAGCCTGGGCACGATCCTGTACGGCGTGCTCACGCTCGGGCTGCTGATCGTGGGTGGGAGGGTCGCCAGCCGCCGGATGCGAACGTTGCTCTGGACGCTGGCCGTCGCGCCGACCAGCCGCCTGATCGCGTTCGGCGCGCCGCTCGACGAGATCGTGCCGATCTGGCGGCTGGCCCTGGTAGGGCTGCTCACCGGCATCGCCACGGTCATCGCCATCCGGGCGGCAGATTTCACCTGGGCTGACGTCGGCATCGTGTTCCGGTGGCGGCAGATCCCGTTCTACCTGCTTGTCGCCGGTGTTGGGGTCGGCCTGGGCGTCGTGGAGCGGTCACTCGTCACCACGCTGCCATACCCGAACACCCTCGACGACAAGTTCCTGCCCATCGTCACGGGGCTGGGCATCGTGGACGACCTGCTGTTCCAGGGTGCGCTGCTCGAAGCCGCGCGCAGGGCCATCGGGCGGCTGGCTGTGCCGTTCGTGGTGCTGGTCGTGGGCGTGCTCCACATCGGGTATCTCTCGCCGCCGCTGGGCCTGTGCGCCATGGCCATCGCCGGCGTGTTCGGGCTGGCCCGCGCCACGAGCGGCTCGCTGGTGGGCGTGATTCTGGCGCACATCGGGCTGAACCTGGGGCTGTTCGTCCTAGGGCCAGAAGTCGGGCCGTTGTTCGGGCAACTGCTCAGGGATGTCGGCGTTGCAGCACTCTTTGCAGCCTGACGTGCGGGTTACCTATCTGACCGACGAGTCAACCTCGGGGGAGGCGGGCGCGTTCATCTCCGTCTACAGGAGGACTGTCCCCTATGCTCGTTCAGGAAGCGTCACTCACGCTTTCCTCCACGACCACGCAGCCTTCCCCTCTCCCCATCCAGCACCGCGGCCCTCACCGTCACCTGCACGGGCAAGTCACCATCGTCACGGGCGCCGGTAGCGGCATCGGCTCGGCAATCGCCCGCGAGATGGCGCGCGCAGGCGCCAGAACCGCCGTTGTCGATATCGACGGCGCGGCTGCACGGCGTACCTGCCGGCAGATCAAGCAGGCAGGCGGCTGGGCGATGGCAATCGAGGCGGATGTCACGCAGGCGTCGAGCGTGGACACGATGATCCAGGCTGTGCAGACGCAGCTTGGAGCGCCCGCCATCCTCGTCAACAACGTCGGCGGCACGCAGTCCGTCGCCCCCATCGCCGAGAGTGATCCCGACGCCTGGCTCGCCGATCTCCACCTGAATCTCGGCAGCGCGTTTCTCTGCTCGCGCGCCGTGCTGCCCGGCATGATCGAGCGTCAGCGGGGTCGCATCATCAACATCGCCAGCAACGGCGCCGTGGGGCCGTGGCCGCTGCTCTCGGCGTATGCGGCATCGAAGGCGGGCGTCGTGAGCCTGACCCAGTCGCTCGCACGGGAGGTGCGGGCACAGGGGATCTCCGTGTTCGCCCTGCATCCCGGTCACGTACACACGCGGCTCGTCGAGCAGCTCAGCCGCCAGTTGGCGCGCTACCGGCAGAGCGAGGGCGGCCACCTGCAGCTCTCAGCACCCGACGCCGCCGCCCGCCTCTGCGTCTACCTGGCTGGGGGCGGGGCGGACCACCTGTCCGGGCACTTCTTCCCCGATGCGACGGACACCCCCCAACGCGTCTTCTGGCGCTGGATCGGCTATCTCGGGCTGCTGCGTCGCGAGGCGATCTCGTTGCGAACGACGCGGCAGGTGGTCACGGCGGCGCTCGCGCCCTTCCCATCGCCCACGGCTGGCCCCGGCCGCCGCATCGTCGATGTGCTACGCGGGCTGTTCGCGGCGCTGCTGGTGTTGACTGTCCAGTTGAACTTCAAGCCGGCTGCCCTGCCGCTCGTCTAGCCGCGCGTCCAGCTCGGGAGCACCCCCATCCAGATCGGGGTCGGGCGAGAGCCCGGCCCGCATCTGCGCTCGCCACGACTCAGCGTACCGGCCGTTCGCCCGCAGCAGGCTCTCGTGGCTGCCAGACTCGACGATCCTGCCACCATCCATCACCTGGATGATGTCGGCCCGCCGCGCGATGGTGAAGCGATGCGTGATGACCAGCGCCGTCCGCCCGGCCATCAGGGTCCGCAGCCGCTCGAACCAGTCGGCCTCGGCCCAGGAGTCCATGAAGCTGGTTGGCTCGTCCAGCAGGACGATGGGGGCGTCACGCAGGTAGGCGCGGGCCATCGCGACCCGCTGCCACTGGCCGCCGCTCAGGTCGAGTCCGTCCCCGAACCCCTTCCCGAGCAGCGTGTCGTAGCCGCGCGGCAGCTGCGAGATCGGCTCGTGCGCGCCGGCCGCCCGCGCCGCCCGCTCAATAGCCTCCGCCGTCGGCTGGCCGTGCAGGTCGCCGTAGGCGATGTTCTCGCGGGCCGTGGCCACGTAGCAGCCGGGATACTGGAACAGCACGGCGATGTGTGCCCACAGCTCCTCCAGGTCAAAGGTGCGCAGGTCGACGCCGTCGATCTCGATGCTGCCGGCGTCAGGCTCGTAGAGCCGGCAGAGCAGCTTGAGCATCGACGACTTACCGGCCCCGTTCGGACCGACCACCGCCACAATCGAGCCGGCCGACACCGTCAGCGAGAAGCCGTCCAGGGCCGGCCGCTCGGCGCCCGGGTAGCGGAACGTCACGTCCTTGAAGGCGATGCCCTGCGTCAACCGCTCCGGGACGGGGGCCGGCACGGCCGGCGACACGATCTCCTGCTTGAGATCGAGGAAGGCGAACAGGTTCTTCAGGAACAGGGTGTTGGTGTAGAGCTGGCTCACGTGTCCCAGGAGTGACTGCGCCAGGGCCTGCCCTCTGCTGAACGCCTGCCAGAACAGCGCCAGATCCCCGAGCGTAAGCGCCCCCTGGAGCGTCCGCAGCACCATCCAGGCCAGCACACAGCCCGTCAGCAGCAACGCCAACGCGCTCGCACCGAGGCGGGCCAGGGCCTGCTGCCGCAGCAACGTCGATTGCTCGGCCCGGAGGGTCTGCCGCCCCTGCTGAAACAGCCCGGCGACGTGCCGCCCCAGCCCGAACAGCCGCAGCTCCGGGGCGTACAGCCGGTCGCTCAGCAGGGCGTCGTAGTAGTGAGTCCAGCG
Organism: Chloroflexota bacterium; assembly: GCA_020850535.1. Taxonomy (NCBI): domain Bacteria; kingdom Bacillati; phylum Chloroflexota; species Chloroflexota bacterium. The sequence continues at coordinate 7,317 of JADZEM010000223.1, read as the reverse complement.
GCGGGCCGTGGTCGTGCCCTCCCACCAGCGGTGGTAGCGCCAGCCCGTGGCCAGCACGACGTAGACAGCCGGCGCGGTGCTCAGCACCAGGGCGAACGGGAGCCAGACGCCGTAGGGGAACAGCATGGCCGCCATCACCACCAGCGTCAGCCCGTTCTGGGCGAGGCTCCCGAGGCTGGCGAGCAGGGCAGCCGGCCGGCTGGCGGCCTCGCGGCGGGCCTGATCCAGCCGGTCGTGATACTCGGACGACTCGAACGCGGCGAAGTCCGCCGCGACCGACTGGTGATGAACCAGCCCCTTGACGTAGTCCTCGACGCGCTCCGTCTGGACCGTGCGAACCCAGTCCGCGATACCCTGAAGGCTCTCCGTCGCCAGGAGCACCAGGGCCGCCAGCACGATCAGCCCGAGCGCCGGGGCCGCCTGATCCCAGACGCCGCCGCTCTCGAGCGCCCCGACGATGCTGTCAACGACCTCCTTGGTCAGATAGACCGTGACGGCCGGCAGGATGCCCTGCACCGTCAGCAAGGCCAGCCACCACGCCGTGTGGCGCGGGGCGGCCGTCCAGATCAGCCGAAAGGCGCGCGGCCAGTAGACCAGGCTCGCGGCGCTCTCACGCAGCCGCCCGATGATCCCCCCGGGCGATTGCCCGTCCGCCATCAGGCGCCCGCCCCAACCGGCTGCCGCAGCATCGCCTCGATGGCCGCGCCGAGCCGTCCCAACCCAGCCAGGTCGCGCGGGCGGGCCAACTGGTAGACCGGGACCTGCCGCAGCAGCGTCATGGCCCGCTGAAAGTGGGTCAGCGAAGCCGGGCCATCCAGCAGGTCGCTGCCGAAGCGGGCCGGGATCGAGCTGCCGATCACCTCGCAGACGGCGTCCTGGCCGGTCAGGCGGCTGATGCTCAGCTCCGGGCCGTCAGCCAGGACATAGATCGCGCCGGGCGCAAGCGGGCGGTCCGCGAAGCGGTCCGGCGTGCGGCGCGCCCGCTTCGGGATCAGGGAAGCCAGCAGGGGCAGATCCTCGGGATCGTCGCCGAAGGCCGCGGCCGCGGCGTCGTCGAACAGCTTCATCTGCGGGAAGCTGGGGAGCAGCCGGATCGACTCGCCTGCGGTCGGTGCGGGCGCGCCCAGAGCGCCGGCCCCCATGTCGAGCGCACCCTTGTCGAGCGGCCCCATGTCCAGCGCGACGATATCGTCCGCCACCAGGGGATGGCCGCGTCCCACCAGCAGCGCCGCCGTGGTCGACTTCCCCTGCCCTTTCGGCCCGAGAAAGATGGCGGCCCGCCCGTCAACGTCCACCGCGCTGGCGTGCAGCACGAAGCTGCCCCGCTGATGCAGCAGCACGCCGAGCACCGAGCCGAGCAGGGGGATCCGGAGCAACGCCTGCTCGACGTCCGGCACGGGATCCACGAGGATCTCGCGGCCCGCCCGGACTCGGAACGAGCCAACCAGCTCCCAGAAGAAGCGCACGTCGTCTGGGGAGACCGCGTAGGCGCTGGTCTGGGGATCGGGCGGGGCCGGCGGGCGGCCCACCGCGCCGTAACGAATGGCGACGTCGGCAGGGCCATCCACCGCCGACCGAAGCTCCGGCAACGGCATCTCCGCGTCGATGATGAAGCCGTAGGCACGGTACCTGTACACCGACTGCCCCCGTGTACTGCGTCTGCCGCTGCGTCTAGCAACGTGGCGCGCGTACGAGCATGGCGGTCGCCACGCTCATGCCCGGACGCGCTGATGGTTCGCTGGGTCCTCAGTCAGAGCCGACTGCCACGCAACTCAGGCTGTCAGGTGAGCCTGAACGCGGGCGCGAGGGTCAGGACGAGAAGGTCATCTGGTTGATGGGCGTGCCAGCGGGGAACGCCTTGTCGATCTTGGTGCCAGAGACGTTCCGCTGCGTCAGCGTCCGAACGTCGCCGAGCGCCTTCACCTCTGGCGTCAGGTACACCGTCTTCTTTGCCATGTCCCGGGCCTCCTTCATCTCTCCTGAACTGAAAACCGGATCGATGTGCTGTGTCCACGCGCCCAGCCCCACGTGAGGCCGGTCTGTTGAACGTGCAGACTCGTACCCTTCCCGACAGCAGCCACGGCCGTGCTTGCTGCACGAAGCTCGGCACGGCCCGCCCGCCACCGGCGGGACGTCTGGGCAGAAGCGGGCGACTGCCGGCCCGCCCTGCACAGCATGGACCACGAGGTCCTCAGTCAGAGCCTGCTGCCGCCCGTCCAGCCGGGTCACGCTGAACTGCTGCGCGTGGGTTAGGTGGAAAAGGTCAACTGGTTGATCGGCGTGCCAGCGGGGAACGCCTTGTCGGTCTTCGTCCCCGAGACGTTGCGCTGCGTCAGCGCACGCACGTCTCCAAGCGCCTTGACCTCCGGGGCCAGGTACTCCTTCTTTACTGCCATATCCCATCCTCCTTTCTCTCGAATTCCATGCAACCGCTGGAATGACCCACGCGTACGCTCAAGCGCCCAGGTGGAGCTGGGCGGCAGGCAGGCCCTGACTGAAGACCCCGCGAACTGGAGATGCCTGCTGGTGGACCGGGTCAGTGAGTTGGAGCCAGCGCCCCAACGCCATTGCCCGCCAGATGTGATGAATGTCGCCGTGGGCATCGCCCTGCTCGGCGGTGAGCCAGCGGTCATACCGCTGACGCAGGGCGGCCCGGTCGATGTACGCGTCAAGCTCCGGGCTGCCGTCGAGCAGGGCCGCGTCGAGTCGCTGCCGCTCGAAGGTCAGAAAGCCTCGCCTGAGCGACGGCGAGAAATCCGTCTTGTCGGCGCGCCACTGGATCGCCGGCGGCAGGATGCCCTCCATCGCCCGCCGCAAGATCGAGCGGGGCCAGCCGCCCCGCAGCTTCTGCTCGGCCGGCACGCTCACGCACAGCTCGACCAGCCGCTTGTCCCAGAAGGGGTAGCGGGGATCGACGCCGGCCGCGCTCGCGATGCGGTCCAGCACCTCCAGCGCCAGGGGCTGTCGGCCATCGTCCAGCGTGGCAAGGTGGAGTCCGCGCTCGGTGCGCGCAGCACGGGCCTGGGCGCGCTGCCGCTCGCGCACGCGATCTGCCAGGTTTACCCGGGCCGCCAGCGCCGGCAGCACCACGCCGAGCCGTGGAGCCTCGCCGGCCGGCTGGGGCGTCGTGCGGCGCACGCCATGCCAGACCGCACCGCCCGCCCGCCAGAGCCTGCGGAAGGTGGCCGACGTGCTGAGGCCGAAACGGGCGTAGGTGGCGAACATCGACCAGGCGGCCTCGTCGTAGGTCCGGGCGACGCCTCGGACCTCCCGCAGCAGCGCCGGCCAGCGGTGAGCCAGGGCCAGCTCGCTCAGGTAGCCCTCGCCATGTGACACGACCTCGTCGCCGCCGTGGCCATCCAGCAGCGTCCGCACGCCGGCGGCGCTCGCCAGTCGGTAGAGCGCAACCTGTGAGGCCAGACCAGGGCCGAACGGTGGCCCCTCGGCCTGGATCGTCAGCTCATCCAGGTAGCTGAGCGGGCTGAGATCGTCCGCCGCCAGGGTCGTCCAGGTGCAGGGCCGCGCGTGCAACACCAGTTGTTGATACTGACGCTCGTCACAGGTCGGCACGGCGTCGTAGACACAGGAGAAGGTCGGGAGCGGGGCCGGCTGCATGGCGCTCGCCACACAGACGATGGACGACGAGTCGAGGCCGCCGCTCAGCAGCGCCCCGGCCGGCTGCCCGCTCCGCAGGCGGCAGCGGACCGCCTCGGCGAACGTCTCACGGAACGCGTCGGCGTAGGCCGCGTCCGAGCCAAGGCGGCGCTCCGGCACGTCGGACGGCGACCAGTAGCGCTGCAGCCGCGGGCCGGCCCCGTCCACGGTCAGGGTGTGGGCCGGCGGCAGGCGGCGGATCTCGCGATAGAACGTGGCGGCGGCATCAGCCGGTTCGCCCAGCAGGAAGTCGGCGATCTGGGCCTCGTCGCGCTCACCCGTCAGGGCGGGCAGCGTCAGCAGCGCCTTGGACTCGGAGGCGCAGGCGAACAGACCGCCGACGCTGGCGTAGACCAGCGGCCTGACGCCAGCATGATCGCGGGCGCAGAACAGCCGCCGCGCGCCACCATCCCAGATGACGAACGCGAAGTCCCCCAGGAGGTGTGACGGGCTGGCCTCGCCCCAGCGCGCGTAGGCCGCCAGGACGAGATCGGCGTCGGTGGCCGACGACGGCAGATCGAGGGCCGCCAGCAGCTCGGCTCGATTGTCCAGCCGGGCATCGACCGTGGCGGCCAGGCCGCGCCCAGCATCGTGGAGCGGCTGGCGCTCGCCGACCGACTCGGGCGTGGTGTGCAGCAGCAGATGCCCCAGGCCAGCCGGGCCGTCGTGCCAGATGCCCTGTCCGTCCGGCCCGCGATGCAGCAGGCTCTGGGCCATCTTCCGCAGCAGCCACGGCTCCACCGCACGCGCAGCCTCGCCATCGCGGTACACGAGTCCAAACACCGCGCTCATGCTGGCTGCCCCACGCCGACAAACAGGGGCACCGCCGGCGTGACCGCGCCGTCAGCCGACATGGCCGGGCCGGTCAGCGGCGCGAAATCCGCGATGTTGGCCGCCGTATCATTCACCACCACGCCGTGCAGCTCGATCCAGGCGTGCGCCAGGAACGGGCGACCCGGCCGGCTCACGCCGATGCAGAGGGCCGCCGGCAGACCGTCGCGCAGCAGCCAGCGCTGGAGCAGCAGTGAGCGGTGCAGGCAGCGCGCCTGGATCGGGAGCGCCAGCGCCGCCGCGTCGATCCAGCGCACGTAGCGCCGCGCCTGCTGCCACGCCGCCGAGGACAACGTCCCGATCTCACCGGCCGGCACGTCGAGCCGGGCCGTGTCCCGAAAGCCACGCCGTCGCAGGTGCAGATCGACCAGCAGCAGGCCGGCGGCTGCCCGCAGCACGCCAACCCACTCGGATGGCGGCAACCGCAACGCGCGGCGCACCAGATCGAGCCGCACAGCGCTACGCTTCAACCTGACAGACCAGCCCATCAGCCGCGAGCTGCCGCACCGTCGCCGCGACATCCGCGCGGAGACGGGCCTCGTCCACGTCATACTCGTCGAGCAGCGTCTGGACGATCAGCGGCTCACTGGCGCCAGTCCCCAGCAACTGCCAGATGCGGCTGGCGATCGGGTTGAGGCCGAAGTAGATGCCAGACGAGACGTTGAGCAGGACGGTCTCACCATCGAACTCGGCGACAGCGACGTGACTGGCAGGGCGGAACGTGAGTGTGCTGTGCAAAGGGCGCCTCCGGCTCACGCAAATCGCGCCAGGGGTCACACAGAAGCCAGAACGGCCGTATCCTGGCAACCTGACGAACGGCGAAGGAGAGATCGGTGCAGTGATCTTACGGAAGTATCGACAATGTCGTAAAGTCCTTTTCCTACCCAATTTGTGTGATATTCTGATGATCTGTATGGTACTGTTACACCGTCAATGCCCAAAGAATGAGGAATGGTTGAGGGCAGATTGAGTACATGAAGCATGTTGAGAAGAGGTTGAGTGGTCAGCATACTGCTCTCCGTATCATGTCAAAATCATCACATTGGCGACGTCGTGACGCCGCCGTGAGCGAGCGGGCTGCGGGCCTCGCTGTGCATACTCTCACGCATGGCTTGCGGGTATGCCTGCCACACGGGCGGGCTGCGCGCGATCCAGGCGCGGCGGGCCGGAGGGTACAGCGCGTGTACACCATGACGACACTGGCGCCCGGGCGGCAGGCGGCCGCGCGGTGACAGCGTAGTGCGGGCTGAGGCGGGACGAGCGGCCGTGCGTTCGGCGATGGCGGGGCTGGCGCAGGGGCTGCGTCCCGAGGCCGCGGTACTGCTGCTCGGTGCACGCTCCCGCCTGGACGCCAGGGCGGCAGCCCAGCTTCGCGCCCGGCTGGCTGGCCCCCTGGACTGGGCGTACCTCCAGCGGATCGCCCAGGCCAACGGCGTGACGGCGCTGCTCTCCTGGCAGCTCCACGCCCACGGCCGGGATCTGTCGCCCCCGAGCGTGCTCGCAGACCTCCGCGCGCAGTTCCTGGCGAACGCGGCGCACAACCTGCTCTCGCAGCGCGAGCTGCTGGACGTCGTGCAACTGCTCGAAGGGCAGGGGGTCGCCACCGTCCCGTTCAAGGGGCCGGTGCTGGCGGCGGCGGCCTACGCCAACCCTTCGCTGCGCCAGTACGTCGACCTGGACATCCTGGTCAAGCGGCGCGATCTGCGGCGTGCGCTCCAACTGTTGCACGAGCGCGGCTATCGGCGCGCCCTCGACCTCCACGGCCTGGGGCGGGTCGCCTACACCCAGTCCGAATGCGCCATCGATCTCGTGAGCGCCGATGGCTCCATCATGGTCGAAGTCCACTGGGACTTGATGCCGCACTATTTTTCACTCCCCTTCGACCTGACGCGGCTCTGGGGGGAGCTTGAGACGGCCGACCTGCAAGGCGTCACGATCCGCAGCCTCGCCGTGACGGATCTGCTGCTGTTCCTCTGCCTGCACGGAGCCAAGCACCGCTGGGAGCAGCTGCGCTGGCTCTGCGATCTTGCGGAGATCGCCGCCTCGCGGCCGGAGCTGGACTGGGCACGGCTGGTGCGGCTGGCGACGGAGATGGGCAGCGCTCGGATGCTGCTGCTCGGGCTGCTCCTGGCCGCCGAGTTGCTGGACGCCGCCATACCACCGTGGGTCGTCAAGCGGGCCGCCGACGATCCGATCCTGGTCGATCTGGCGCAGACGGTGGTCCGCCAGTTGTTCGCGGAGACGGACGAGCTGTTCGCGGCGCGCAACCTCTTCTACCTCCGCGCGATGGAATCGGCCTGGCAGCGGCTGCGCTACTGCCTGCACGTCGCCCTGGTGCCGACTAAGCACGAGCTTTCCACCGATCCGCTGCCATCCGGCCTCTCGGCGCTCTACTATCCGCGCCACATCCTCCACTTGCTGGAGCAGGTCGGGGAGGAGGTCGTCGAGCGGAGCGTGCAGCTTGCGGGCAGGGTGGCCGGCCGGCCACGGTCGACCGCCAGATCGCCGCGGCCCCGGTCCTCGCACGCCCACCATTAGCACGCAAGCGCAGGCATCGGGCGAGCAGGGCGATTGCATGTTGATGTCGTCGTGCCGCCGCGTCGGGGCTTGAAAGCCCCGCCTACCATCCTGCAGTCGCTGCGCGACGCTCCAGTCGCACCAGCCCCGGCCGTTCCCGACGGCCGTCGCGCAGCGACTGAATGACGGTAGGCGGGGACTTCAGTCCCCGACCGCCCGTTCCATGATGCTTCAGGAACACCAATGAACATGCAATCGCCCTGATGCTGCTACCAGTGCAATCGTATGTTGAGCGCGTCGTGCCGCCGCGTCGGG